>MWDT01000236.1 GCA_002070825.1 Verrucomicrobia bacterium ADurb.Bin122 | reverse complement strand
GCGTGGCTGCGGGCCTGGCAGCGCGGGCAGACCGGGTACCCGATTGTCGATGCCGGCATGCGCGAGCTCTGGGCGACCGGCTGGATGCACAACCGCGTGCGCATGGTCGTCGCTTCGTTTCTGGTGAAACACCTGCGCCTGTCGTGGACGCATGGCGCGGCGTGGTTTACCGACACGCTCGTCGATGCGGATCTGGCGAGTAACACGCTCGGCTGGCAGTGGAGCGCGGGCTGCGGGGCCGACGCGGCGCCGTATTTCCGCATCTTCAACCCGGTGGCACAGGGCACGCGTTTCGACGCCGAGGGCGCGTATGTGCGGCGTTGGGTGCCGGAGCTTGCGCGACTGCCTGCCCGGCATGTCCACGCGCCATGGCAGGCCACGCCGGAGGTGCTTTCTCGGGCGGGCGTGACGCTCGGAAAGACGTATCCGTTTCCCTTGGTGGAGCATGCCGCCGCCCGTGCGGCGGCGCTCACGGCCTATCGACAACTTAGCGCCGGTGGATAGCTTTTCTCCATGAACATCGTGGTCGCCGGTGCATCGGGATGGATAGGCCGGGCATTGGTGCCGTCGCTGCGCGCGCAGGGGCACCAGGTCTCGATCTTGGTGCGTCGCGAGGTGCGCGCGCCCGAGGAGATCGCTTGGGACCCTGCCCAGCGCCGGCTCGCTGCCGCTGCCCTCAATGAGGTCGATGCGGTCATCAATCTTGCCGGGGCGTCGATCGCCGCCGAGCGCTGGACCGAGGTGCGGAAACGCGAACTCCAGAATAGTCGTTTTCAGAGTACGAGGACGCTCGTCGATGCGTTTTCGTCGGCGCCGCGCCGGCCCCGCGTGCTGGTCAACATCTCGGCGGTCGGCTTCTATGGCGATCGGGGCGATGCACTTTTGTCGGAGACGGCGCCGCGGGGCTCGGGCTTTCTCGCAGAGTTGTGCGAGGAGTGGGAGAGGGCGGCGTTTGCGGCGGAGTCGCCGCGTACGCGCGTGGTGTGTCCGCGACTTGGCGTGGTGCTGGGCCGCGATGGCGGGGCGCTGGCGCAGATGCTGCCGGTTTTCCGTAAGGGGCTTGGCGGTCGGCTCGGCTCCGGTCGGGCTTGGTTGAGCTGGATTTCCCTGCGTGATGTGGTGGTGGCGCTCGGAGTGCTGGCGACCGATGTGCGTTGGCGCGGCCCGGTGAATCTCGTGTCACCGGCGCCGGTGACGCATGCCGATTTCGCACGATTGCTGGCGCAGGCGCTCCGCCGTCCGGCGTTGTTACCCGTGCCGGCGTGGGCGCTGAAACTGCGGCTCGGCGAGATGGCCACGGCGATGCTGCTTGCGAGCCAGCGTGCCGAGCCGGCGAAGCTGCTGGCGGGGGGATTCGTTTTTTCTGATCCGGAGCTGGGGCCGTGGTTGCAACACGAGCTTCGGTGACCTTACCTCGGGGCATGTCCTCGACCATCCTTCCCAACGTCTCCGCCTCCATTGGAAAGACTCCGCTGATCCAGTTGAACCGCATCACGGCCGGTGCCGGTGGAAGGGTGCTCGTGAAGGCTGAGTTCATGAATCCGCTCGCGAGCCTGAAGGACCGTGTGGGTCTGGCGATGATCGAGGCCGCCGAGCGCACGGGCAAACTCAAGCCCGACGCGGTGGTGATCGAGCCGACTTCCGGCAACATGGGCATCGCGCTCGCCGGCGTGTGCGCGCAGCGCGGCTACAAGCTGGTGTTGACGATGCCCGAGACGATGTCGCTGGAGCGGCGCGTGCTGCTGCGCCTGCTCGGCGCCGAGGTCGTGCTGACGCCGGGGCCCGAGGGCATGCCGGGTGCGATCCAGCGGGCGAAGGAGCTGCTCGCCGAGTACGGCGAGCGTGGCTTCATGCCGCAGCAGTTTGAAAACCCCGCCAATCCCGAGGCGCATCGTTGCACGACGGCCGAGGAGATCTGGAGCGGCACCGGCGGCGAGATCGATGCGTTTGTCGCGGGCGTGGGCACCGGTGGCACGATCACGGGCGTGGGCGAGGTGCTCAAGGCCCGCCGTCCGTCCGTGAAGATCGTGGCGGTGGAGCCCGCGGGCTCGGCCGTGCTCTCCGGCGGCAAGCCCGGGCGCAACGTGATCCAGGGGCTCGGCGCCGGCTTCATCCCGAAAAATCTCAACCGCGCGATCCTCGACGAGGTGATCGCGGTCACCGACAACGACGCGTTGGAGACGGCCCGCTCTCTCGCGGCGCAGGAGGGTCTGCTGTGCGGCATCTCGACGGGCGCCACGGTGTGGGCTGCGCTCCAGCTGGCGCGCCGGCAGGAGTTTTTCGGAAAGACGATCGTGACCATCGGCGCGAGCTGCGGAGAGCGTTACCTGTCGACTGCGCTGGCCGACCGTGCGCGCGCGGATGTGTCGGTCTAGGCGCGCCTGCGCGTCCGAAGTTTTTCCGGACCGGGCTAACGAGTGAACGGGTGGGGGATGGCGGCTCGATGCCGGCGGAGTATGCCGGTCTGTCAGCTGTCCCCATTCCCATGAGCGATGTCTATTGTTTTGGCCACGTAAGCACCGGTGTGATCCTTCGTCTGAAGGATCGTTATCCTGCGCCCGACGGCTACGCGGAGGTCGCCGAGACGCTTGAAAACCACTCGGGCGAGGCGACGGGTAGCGCGCTCGTGCTGGCCCAGTTTGGGGCCCGAGTGACGCTTGAGGGAAACTGGATCGGCGACAACCCGGAGTGCCGGCGCACGCTGGCGTTTCTCAAATCGCGCGGCATCGACTGCTCCGGGCTCGTCGTGCAGCCGGGCTATCAGGGCGTGAAGGAGGTCGTGATCTCCGATGGCGCCACGCGCACGGTATTCGGGCGCTACTGCGATCTGCTTTTCACCACGCCGCAGTGGGAGGTGCCGCGCATCGAGCGCATCCGCCAGGCCCGGGTTGCCTGTGTCGATCCGTCGTTTGGCGAGGCCACGCTCATGGTGGCACGCACGGCCCATGTGGCCGGAATCCCCGTCGTCACCTGCGACACGCGGTTCGATTCTCCGCTCGCCGGACTGGCTTCGGTGGTCGTGATCTCCGGCGAGTTTTTGCAACGCGAGTTTCCCGAGGCGACGAAGGACGATCGGGTGCGCGCGGCGCTTTTTGATCGGTACGTGGCCGCGGTCCGCGGCCTGGTGGTGTTTACCGCCGGATCGCGTCCGCTCTGGTATGCGCACGGGGGGGACGTCGCTGGAAAACGTGCCGCTTATGCCCGCCGTGAGCTGTCGCCCTTCAAGGTCGATGTGGTCGATAGTGCCGGCGCGGGCGACAGCTTCCGTGGCGGGCTGATCTACGGCCTCCTGCAAGGCTGGTCCGATGAGGACTGCCTGCGCTTCGCCAGTGCCGTGGCGGCGCTCATCTGCACGACGGCGCCCGGCTGCGTGCACCCGCCGACGCTGGCACAGACCCTCGCGTTTCTCTCTGCGCGCGGGGCCCCGGTGCCACTGATTTGAGCTTCCCAAGTTCGGCCAGCCAGCCACATCCTGTTCAAACGAATGAGTCTCCGTGCGCGGCGTCTCGGTTGACGCCCTCCGGCGGCCCTGTTTCCTCGCTAATCTCCCTACACCCTACAATGAACTACGGTCACTTCGACGACGCAGCCCGCGAATATGTCATCACCCGCCCCGACACTCCCCGGGCGTGGTCCAACTATCTCGGCGACCGCCGCTATGGCGCCATCATCACCAACAACGCCGGTGGCTACAGCTTCACGCGCTCGCCGGCGTCCGGCCGCTTCCTGCGCCACCGCTACAACGCCGTCCCGATGGACATGCCGGGCCGCCAGTTCTACCTGCGCGACCAGGCCAGCGGCGACTACTGGTCGGCCGCGTGGCAGCCCGTCGGCAAGCCCCTCGAGCAGTACAAGACCGCCACGCGCTTCGGCCCCGGCTACGCCGTAATCGAGAGCGAGTACAGCGGCATCAAGACCGCCGCCACCTACTTCGTGCCGCTCAATCAGGATTTCGAATACTGGCACCTCAAGGTCACCAACACCGGCTCCGAGCCCCGCAAGTTGAGCGTGTTCTCCTACTGCGAGTTCACCACCGAGTGGAACCTCACGCAGGATACCTTCAACCTCCAGTACGCCCAGTACATCTCCGACGCCGTCTGGAAGGACGGCACCATCCTCGCCTCCTCCTGCAAACGCCTTCCGGAGGATCCCGGCAACTTCTCCAACAACGACCAGTCCCGCTGGTGGTGGATGACGCAGGTCGGCGGCACCATCGCCGGCTTCGATTGCGAACGCGAAAA
>MWDT01000235.1 GCA_002070825.1 Verrucomicrobia bacterium ADurb.Bin122 | reverse complement strand
CGCTCGAACCTACTGCAATCGGCCCTGCTAAAACAGGGCCTCGCCACCTCGCCGGAGATGATCGCGACCGTGCAGAATGCGCTCTCCGTCGAAGGCATGGTGCCCCTCCAAGTCGTGGCAGATCGGGATCGCACGCGTGGCACCGGGCAGCCCGTACCGCTGTTCACCCCGGATGAATACGCGATCCGCCTTACCGAAAGCCCCGCGCTCAAACTGGACGCAAGCGAACGAGCCAAGCTCATCGAGGCCCTCGTCGATGCCTATCAAAACTCATTTCGCAACACCTATGGCGAGCTCCCCACAAACATGGGCCGAGCCTTTGAACGGCTCAAATCGGCCGACTATGTCGAGTACGAGTTCATCCTGAATTCCGAGGTCCGATCCATCGCCACGTTCCTCTCCGAGCAACTTAAGCAGGCGAAAACCTTCCGCTCGCCGACCACCGGCCTCTCCTACAAGGACCTTCTGGAGCAAACCGAGCTCTTCGCGCAGATCCAGCTCAATGAAACCCTCGGCCTGATCCGTGAATATGGCCTCTCCCGCGACCGCCAGCTCGCCATGCTGAAAATGCAAAGTGAGCTTCGCCTGATCAGCGAGCGCGAGCACCTCGCCCTCGAGCGGGAATCCCTCGTCAAGGATCTGCTCTCGCTTACCCAGGGTCGGACCCAGAGCTATGTGCTCGGGGTGACCTCGGACTCCGCACAAACCCGCCCCGCTGCACCGCTCATTGATCGCTCAATGGTCGAGTCGCTCATCGTCAACGACGCCAAAAATTTCCTCGTCCGCGAAGCGATGGACGCCGGCCTGAGTGTCGCCGCAGCACAGAACGACAAACTCAAGATCGAAGAAATGCGCGACAGCCTGCGCAAATTCATCGAGGCAAACCAATCAACCCAGGCCACTGTCCTCGCCCAGGTCGAGGCCGCCATCGACAACCTCGAGCGGAACTATCTCCAGCTGATCGATAGCATCCGCAAGTCTCAGGCCGATTTTGCGAAAGAACACTTTGGTGAAGCCATTCGCATCAGCCGAGCCCCCAGCACGACCAACAAGTTCCGGCCTCTGATCCTCTACGGTTTCTTCGGCGCATTTTTGGGCTTTTCTCTCGGCTGTGGGCTCAGCCTGCTCGGCTGCCAACTGTTCGAGCGTAAACAGGCTTGAGCCGGTCCGGGCGCCCTACGTCCGGACACATCTCCACTGCGGTCCATGAATAGTCCCGAGCCCGTTACCGACGGCACTCCCGAAGGCGCCCCCCCGACTCCGGCGACCGACATCACCGAGGCGCTGCGCCCCACCCGGGCGAGGGTCCTCATTGGACTGGCTATCGCCATCGCAGCGTTCTTCCTACCGCAGGAAATCCCACTCGAGTACTATCCGCTGAACAATCCGTCCTCCGGCCTTCAGTATCTGGAGATCCGGTGCGCCTCCAACTTCCGGGGAAACACCAGCATCTACCTCGACACCGGCAAGGGCTTCAACGAACTCGATAAAATCCTCTGGCCAATCGCACCCAGCGAAATGGCCTTCACCTACACGTTCCCCCTGCCCGACGCCCCCCTGTTCCGCCTACGCCTCGACCCCATCGATAATGGCGCCGGCGAGCTCAGAGTCCCGAATTTCCGGCTCATTAACCGTCGGGAGCAGGAGATTCTGCGCTTCGGCCCAGATAGCTTTACCCAGCGGCACCAGATCGAATCCGTCACGCCCCTCGAAAAAGGCTTCACGGTCACCGTCACCCAGTCGGACGACCCCTGGCTTTTGATCGATCTGGCCAAGCCGCTTGCCGCCGAGGGCATGAACGAGCGCAACCTCAAGCGATGCCTGCTCTCCACCGGGTATCTCACGTTCATGCTCTGGCTCATCCTGCTGGCTGCGTTCTTCGCCCTCCGTCCACGTGGCCCGTGGAAACGCTGTCTGCCTCCGATTGCCTTCCTGTTGTTTCTCGCCGCCCTCTTTGCCGTAGTCGGCAACCGCGGCCTCATCCGCAACAGCGCCCGCTACGCCTGGCTCGATATCCCGCAGGCAAAACCGGCATCGGCGCAGACGGCGCCATCGGCCCAACAGTAGCCGGCCAGCGCACCACGGGGACGGCCAAACATACCCGCTGGAGATTGGCGCAGTTGCAACCCGCCAAGCCACCCGGCCACCGTAGACCACCGCGTCACCAAAGCACACACGGGCGCAACGCCTCCGCGTGATGGCGTCCGAGCTTAGACGCAGCGCGGACGCGGCACTCCCGGCATAAAAAGAGCGGGCCGGATCGGCCCGCTCGTTTTGGCTGCATACACTCGGTGGCGTTCGTTTACGGCGCCTCGTAGAGTTCGACCAGGCCGACGCCCGTCGCGCCGTCCACGCCACGCATCTGCGCCGTGTAGATGCCCGGCTCCAGCGTCACCAAGAGCGCCGCGTCCTTTGAGCCCGCCGTCAGCGGGCCCATGCCTGCGGAGGCAAACGCCGCCGCATCGGCCGTGCTACCCGACCAGTCGTCGTTCGAGTCGACCAGCGTCCACTCGCCGCCGGACAGGCGCCACAGCTTGATCTCCGGATTCGCCAGATAGTTGGCCACCGAGCCAGTCAGGCCGGGGCCGACCGCGCGCAGGATCACCGCTTTCGGCTGTGTGCCCACGATCACGAAGCCCGCGATCAGCGTCTCCGCGCCGGTCCCGACCTGGTTGCGCACCGACAGCGCCGTCAGCCAACGCGCGCGATCGCTCAACGCCGCGTCGTACGTCTCCGCCAGCACCACGCCCGATCCGCCCGCCGTCACCTGGGCTGTATAAATCCGGTCGGAAAGCGTCGCCACCAGCGCCGCATCCTTCGAGTCATCCGCCAAGGCTCCGGCTCCGGTCGAGGCAAACGCCGAGCGCAGTGCTGCCGCGCCGGCCCAATCGTCGTTCGAGCCCACCTCCGCCCAGCCGCCGGCCGTGTAGTTGAACAACGACAGACTCGGGTCGGCCACCGCGCCCGGCACCGAAGCCGAGATCCCGGGGCCCACGCCGCGCACCAGCGTCGATTTGCTGCCCGTGCCGCCGAACACGAAGCCCAGCGTCAACGTCTGCTCGCCCGTCCCGACCGGCCCGCGCGCCGACAGCGCCGCAAACCGGCTCGTCGTCTCAATCGTCAACTGCAGCGACGAGATCTGGCTCACGTTGCCCGCTGCATCCGTCGCGGTCACCGTCAACGTGTGCTCCCCATCCGCCAGCGGTGACGACGGCGTGAAGCTCCACGCCCCCGTCGCATCGGCCGTCGTCGTGCCAAGCAGCGTCGTCCCTGCGTAAATCCTCACCGTGCTGCCGGCCTCGGCAGTTCCGCCCACGGTCGGAGTGTTGTCCGTCGTCGAGCCCGCGCCAACCGTGATCGTGGGCGCAGCGGGCGCGGTTGTGTCGGCGGCGCTGGTGGTGAAGCTCACGTCGCTGCCATAGCTGGTGCCGGCGGCATTCGTCGCATAGGCGCGCACATGGTAGGGCGTACTGGCCGCAAGGCCGGTGATGGCCGTATTGAAGCTGCCCGTGCCGTCGCCAACGGTCACTTTCGTAACGCCCGCGCCGCCGATGGTAGGATTGGCCGACGAACCGTACACAAAGCCGCGCTCCGTGACCGTCGCGCCGCCGCTTGCCGTGACGTTGCCGCCCAGCGTTGCGCCGGAGGTTGTGATGCCCGATGCGTCATTGGTTACGACGGTCGGGGCCACGGGGCCGGGATCGCCGCCGCCCGTGGACATCCACGCGATGGCAAAGGCTTTATAATAATAAGTCACACCTCCGTATGTATTTGCCCCTGGATCAATGTAATCACCTTCGCTTTCAGCGGCGGTGAACAGTACATCCCCAACTCCCGTGACGCTCCCTGTGGATGTTGTAAAATCCGTATCCGTGTAATAATCGCGTCCGTGAATCGGCGCAACAATAAGGTTTCCGTCCGCACCGATACCGATAGGGTTGTTGCTGGGGTCTGAAAAATCGCTTAGTACGGCGGTCTTAGCGTCACAGTCTGCGGGGCTGGCGGCAAGCGAAGCCATAAAACCAGCAGGAATAGAACCGCCCGAAACAGGCTGTAAAAGCTGCAAGACTTCATACAGGGTATCATCTTCGTGCCCTGCGGCAATCAGCTTGTCAATCAGGCCGTCCTCCTCGTTGGAAAGTATAAAGGTGGGAACCTGATTTGATGACCAGCCGATGGCGAACACCTTATAAGTCGTGCCGCCGTTGGGCGCGTCGATGTAATACCCCGCGCTGTCGGCG
>MWDT01000234.1 GCA_002070825.1 Verrucomicrobia bacterium ADurb.Bin122 | reverse complement strand
CCGCTTGGGCAGCCGCCACGCGACGAGCCAGCTCGGCCTCACGCTTCTCTTGAGGCACTTGCACGCCAAAGTACAGCCAGGCGCCGCCTGCAACCATCAGCGCACCTGTCACGAGCCAGCCGCCCCAAAACTTTCGCGGGCCTCCACTACGAGGATCGGCACCTGTCGTCGCCTCTGCTCGAATTGCTGGCCGGGCATCATGCGCCACCGTAGCGGATGCGCCCGCTACTTTCGCGCCATTCAAACGCGCCCATACGTCGGCCGCACATTGTGGCCGCTGCGCCGCCTCTTTGGACAGACAAGCGGCAACCGTTTGCTCCCACTCAGGCGGGATCGGATCGGCGCCCGTCACCCCAAGTTCCTCACGGCGCTCAGCCATGCTCGGCGGCACCTTGCTCTGCACCTGCAGAAGCACGTTGCCCGTATAGAATGGAGGCTTGCCCGTCAGCAATTCGTAGAGGGTTGCCCCCAGCGAATAGACATCATCCGTCGGAGCAGGCTTCTCGCCCATCATCTGCTGTGGGCTCATGTACACGGGCGTGCCCGAGCTGCTCGCCTGCTTGCTCGCACGCGTCGTGGTGTCCGCCAAGGTGGCCGAAATGCCGAAGTCTGCGACCTTCAGATCACCGCGAACATCCACCATCAGGTTGGCTGGCTTGAGATCGCGGTGCGCGATCTTCGCCTTCGTATGCGCGTACTGGAGTGCATCACAGAGTTGCTCCAACCAGGGGCGCAGTTGCGTGGGCGAAAACACCTGCGCAGGCTGCTCCATCCGCCGCTGAGTAAGGCTTGCGCCATCGACAAATTCCATCGCGACGGCCGCCATCCGTCCATCTTCCACAAAATCGTAGATTCGGACGATGTGTGGATGCGTGAGTTGCAAGCTTCGCCGGGTCTCGCGCTTCAGATCGCCCAACGCCGATACATCGTTGGCCACCAGCTCGGGCAGGAACTTCAACGCCACATCCTGATCCAACTTTTCATCGCGAGCCAGCCACACCACGCCCATGCCTCCACGACCAAGAATGCGTGTGAGCGTATAGCGGGAAAAGACCGTCTGCCGGGCCCGAAAGCCGGCGAGCGTTTGAGCGTAATCGAGATCGTCCATGGGGTGAATGCAACGTGGCTGCTTGATCGCTAAATATCCGTCAAACTGGCATTTATCGTGCCAATGTCACGAAAGTTCAGCAAAGCCATAATTCCCAAAATTTTATACACCTTACCAGCATTCAAATACAGGGCATTGAGAACATGGAACCAGCGCCTACACAGGGTATAAGCCCACGCCACTTGCCCTACGATAAGGGAGACCGCTTCCGATTGGGGCCATAGTCGAAAAGATTGGATCTATAGCGTGCCCAGGAGCGGTGGCATCCAGCACCAATCAATACTGGTGGATAGCCTCTAGTATTGGCGCCAATACCAAGCGAAAGCCAACAGCTTTGTCCTGCGCGCCAGGGACATACTTGCCGCGAAACGAGACCGTACAATAATCGTCCTTTCGGTTCCAACTTCCGCCTCGCACACACCGTCCGCCGCCGACCAATGGTCCAGATGGGTCCACTGCGCTGCTTGCCGGAAAGTCGGCGAGCCAGTCCCAACACCACTCCCATACGTTTCCCTGCATATCGTAAAGGCCCCAGCCGTTGGGCTGTTTCTGACCGACTGGATGGGTGGTCTTATCGCTGTTCTTGCTGTACCAGCCAACTGTGCCCAGCCGCGTGTCCGGCGGTTCGCTCTGCCCGGCCCGGCAAGCATACTCCCACTGCGCCTCAGTCGGCAGCGTATAGGCATAACCATCCGGCAAACGCCCGGCGGCGCGCTCCCGTGCGGTCAGTTTTCGGCAGAAATCCAAGGCCTCGCGATACGACACACTCTCCACCGGCAGATCCTGCCCCGTGTTTTTGAAGTAGGACGGGTTGTAGCCCATGATCGCCACCCACTGCGCTTGGGTTACTTCATATTGGCCCATCCAGTAAGGCTGCGTCAGACGTACCCGCATCTGGGTGCGGTCCCGCAAGCCAAGTGCTGCCACTTTCTTTAAGACAAATAGATGCGTGCCCATGACAAACTCGCCGGAGGCAATCGGCACCATTTGCAGATCGATTTCCGGGACCACCCATCGATGCCCGGATTCCGGCCTCACCACTGGAGTCTGGGCTCGCTCCACCGGCCCCGCTGACACGATCTGGGCGGTCGTATCGTCAAAAGTGGCTTTCGCCGATACGACATCCTTGCGGCCGATGGTGACACTGCGCACCTGATCGGCCGAACCACTCCGGCGGAAGGTGATGGCATAGTCGCCCGTCGGGAGGTTCACCCGAGCCGGAGTCTGAACAATCCGCACGTCGTTCCCCGCCTCCCCAGACTCTGGCTTTTGACAACGCACCTCGACATCGAGCCCTGCAGGTTCACTCGCCAGCTCCAGCGTGCCTTGGCTGCGAACCAAGTCCACCGATAGGTCCTCCACGTGATTCTTTTGGACGACGACCTCTCCATCCCAGTCCTCGTAGCCAGGCATGCGCATATGGACGAGATGAGGGCCGGCCTTCAGCTCTTGAACTGACAACGGTGCCTTTCCCACGACCATCATTTCCACTCTCACCTCGGCCCCAGCGGGGGTCGTGCGTATACGCAGGCCCCCCGTCGCATTAACACTCAGTATCTTCTGCTCAGCCTCGAGCGCGGCGCGCTTCTTCGCAGCAGCCAGCTCCTGTTCAGCCGCCGCCTTGGCCGCTTGCTCACGCGCCACCGCCTCTTGCGCCAATCGCCGTTCTTCATCCGCTCGCTGACGGGCGGCACGTTCCGTCCGAGCCACCTCATCTTGAGCAACCGCCATCCGACGGGCCAGCTCGGCCTCGCGCCTCTCCTGCGGCACTTGCACGCCAAAGTAGAGCCAAGCCACACCCGCAACCATCAGTGCGCCGGTCGCGAGCCAACCAGCCCAAAGCTTCCGCGAACCGGCACGGGCGGCCGGAGCCGCATGCACGAGTGCCTTTCCGTGGGGAGCCACCGGCACACGGGACACCACGGCCTCCGCCTTCTTCCTGCCGATTTCGCGATTCACCATTCCAGCGTCCCCATTCAGCCGACCCCATACCTCCGAAGCGCTTTGCGGGCGCTCCGCCGCCTCCTTGGCCAGACACGCCGCGATCGTTTGCTCCCACTCCAGTGGGATCGGATCGGCAGACTTCACTTCCAGCTCTTCACGGCGCTCGGCCATGCTCGGCGGCACCTTGTTTTGCACCTGCAGCAGGATGTTGCCCGTGTAGAACGGCGGCTTGCCCGTCAGCATCTCGTACAGCGTCGCACCCAGCGAATAAATGTCGTCGGTCGGAGCCGGTTTCTCGCCCATCATCTGCTGCGGGCTCATGTACACCGGCGTGCCCGAGCTGGTCACCTGCTTGCTCGCACGCGTCGTGGTGTCGGCCAGCGTGGCCGAGATGCCAAAATCGGCGACCTTCAGATCGCCACGCGCATCCACCATCAGGTTGGCCGGCTTGAGATCGCGGTGCGCGATCTTCGCCTTCTCATGCGCATAGTGGAGCGCGGCACAGAGCTGCTCCACCCACGGGCGCAACTGTGTGGCCGAAAACACCTGCCCTGGCTGCTGCATGCGCCGCTCCGTGAGGCTCGCCCCATCCACAAACTCCATCGACACCGCCGCCGAACGGTTATCCTCCACGAAGTCGTAGATGCGCACGATATGCGGATGCGTGAGTTGCAGGCTCCGCCGAGTCTCTCGCTTGAGGTCGCCGAGTGCCGATGCATCGTGGGCCACCAGCTCCGGCAGGAATTTCAACGCCACGTCCTGCTCCAGCTTGCCATCGCGGGCGAGCCAGACCACGCCCATGCCACCGCGTCCCAGCATACGCGTGAGCGCATAGCGGGAGAAAACCGTTTGCCCGGACCGAAAACCGGCGAGCGTTTGGCCATAATCGAGATCGTCCATGGATGGCTGTGTCGAAAGATTGCTGGAAAAAGACGTGGCCCTAGAACTGGCAAATCCCGTGCCAATGTCACGGGGTAAACCCCGCGCCATACACTTGGCAAAGCTCGTTCGAGTCCCGCTAGCCTCCATGGCCCGAGCTTGCTCGGGCCGCGCATGACGAGAGCGGGACACGGCCCGACCAAGGTCTGGCCCTACAAAGACCGGCCTGCGCGCCTCGCTACGCCACGCTGCTCCTCGCTCCGCTCGGCGCTGGCTTGGCTGCGCTCGGCGCTCCGGCACGGAGCTCGGGGCGCGGTCCCCGCGCCCCTCCGCTTCTGGCTGGAGCTCACGGG
>MWDT01000233.1 GCA_002070825.1 Verrucomicrobia bacterium ADurb.Bin122 | reverse complement strand
ACGGCGACGAGCGTCTGCAAGCGTTTCCCGATGGCCTACGATCCGCCCGGTGTGGATGAGATCGCCGCGCTGGCCAGCTCGCTCGTCGGATAATCCAAAGGAAGCAAATTTATGACCTCTGTGATCTCCTCATTGTTCAGATGCTGTCGGGCGGGTGGTGCCGTCGCCGGGCTGCTGCTCGCGTGCACGTTGTCTGCCTCGGCCAAGCCTGGTGTTTATCCGGAAGGCTCGCCGGTGGCGCGGCATGGGGCGTTGCAGGTGCGCGAGCGGCAGTTGTGCGACCAGGCGGGAAAGCCTGTTTTGCTGCGCGGCATGAGCACGCACGACCTGAAGCTCTTTGGACGGTTCGCCACGCGGGAGGGCGTGCGCTTCCTTGCGAAGGAATGGCATGTGACGGTGATGCGGCCCGCGCTGTACGTGACGTCGTTTCGCGAAGATCCCTCGCTGGAGCAGAAGCTGGATCTGATCGTCGAGGCGTGTGAGGAAAACGGCCTCTACTGCATCATCGACTGGCATGTGCTCTTCGAGCACGACCCGCTCACGACGCAGGCCGATGCGATCGCGTTTTTCAAACGCAAGGCGGCGCAATACCGCGACAAGACGCACGTCATTTACGAGATTTGCAACGAGCCCAACGGCGCGGACGTGACCTGGGCGGGCAGCGTGAAGCCGTTTGCCGAGGCGGTGATCCCGGTGATCCGCCAGGAGGCGCCCGGCGCGATCGTGATCGTGGGGACGCCGACGTGGTCGCAGGATGTCGATGTGGCGGCGCAGGACCCGTTGGCCTTCGAAAACGTGCTCTACGCGATTCATTTTTACGTCGGCACGCACGGGGCGGAGCTGCGGGAAAAGGTCCGCGTGGCGAGCAATCGGGTGGCGTTGTTCTGCTCGGAGTGGGGCACGACGCTGGCTACGGGAGATGGCGGGCCGTACCCGTACGAATCGAAGCAGTGGATGGATTTCCTGGAGAGCTTTGGGATCAGCTGGTGCAACTGGTCGCTGTCGGATGCCAACGAGGCTTCGGCGCTGCTCCGGCCTGGCGCCTCCGATCAAGGCGGCTGGACCGATGCCGACCTGACGGACTCGGGGCGTTTCGTGAAGTACCGCCTGCTCGCGCCGCCGGCGCGGTGACGCCGCCTCGGCGTGCGAAAATCGAGCATCGCCTCGCGGGGCTTTGCGTGACTAGGTGTTGCGCACCCCGATGACCACGTCCCCTGCCGACGTCCCGTTGCTCAGTTTGTGCATGATCGTGAGAAACGAGAGTGCCGTGCTGGCCCGCTGCCTCGATTCGGTGCGCGGGCTCGCCGACGAGATGGTGGTGGTGGACACCGGTTCGACCGATGGCACGCAGGAGATCGCCCGCGGCCATGGCGCGCGGCTGATCCAGGCGGAGTGGCGCGACGATTTCAGCTGGGCGCGTAATCTGGCGCTGGAGGCGGCCCGAGGCCGTTGGATCCTCGTGCTCGATGCCGACGAGTACCTGTTGGAAAAGGATCGTCGTGCGATCGCGGCACTCGTGCGGCAGCAGCCGGTGCCGCCGACGCGGGCCTTCAATCTGAAGCTCCGGAGCATGGCGGAGGGCGGGCACACCGGGATGTCGGCGTACATCGTGCGGCTGTTTCCCAACCTGCCGGGGGCGCGCTACGAGTCTCCCATTCACGAGCAGATCGCCCCCAGCCTGCACCGGGCTGGCCTGGCGCTGGAAAATGCGGACATCGAGTTTATCCACACCGGCTACGCGGACCCGGCGCAGAACCGCAGGAAACAGCAACGCAACCGCGCGATTTTGGAAAAGCAGATCGCCGGAGGGCAGGGGGTGACGCCGCTGACCTACTTTTTGTACGCGGGATGTTTTCTCGATCTCGGGGAGGTGGAGCCGGCGCTGGCTTGGTATGGCCGGGCGCTGGCGGAGCCCGGGGTCTCCCCTGATGTGGCGGAAGGCGCGCATGTGCGGCAGGTGTCGTGCCTGGTGCAGTTGCAGCGCTGGAGTGAGGTGGTCGCGGCAACCTCGGCGCCGTACGATCGCGCCTGGCATCCGGAGCTGCTGCTCGCACGCGGGCAGGCCGAGGTGGCGCTGGGGCACCTTGCCGAGGCGTGTGTGTGGTACGAGCGCGTGTTTGCCTGTCAGGACCTCCCGCGCATCCCCGCGTGCAATCTGGGCGACCTGAAGATCGAGGCGCTGAAGTATCTCGGAGAATATTGGTACACGAACGGGGCTGGGGCCCGTGCGGTGGCGCTGTTGCGCGCCGCCAAGGCTCTGCACGAACAGGGCACCGACTTCACGGCAGAGTCGCTCGCGGAGTGCTACCGCCAGACGCCTGCGCCACAGGCGTCCGGTGCTCATTGATCAGATCGACGGCTCGATTTCGGGACCGGCGACGACGTGGGCGCGGGCGCGCTCGGCGTGTTGCACCCATTGCCGTTTGGTCCAGCGGCGGTACATGAGCACGCCGCGCAGCCACTCGTCGATGATCATGGCCAGCCACATGCCGGTGAGGCCCCAGCCGAGGTAGAGTCCGAGGAACCAGGCGAGCGGCACCCACACGCACCACATGGAGAGGAACGCCATCTGGATCGGGAAATAGACATCGCCGGCGGCGCGAAGGGAGTTGATGACGACGACGTTGAAGACGCGTCCGGGCTCCAGCAGGATCGAGAGGCGCAGCAGCCAGACACCGCCGGCGAGGATCGCGGCATCGCTGGTGAACCAGCCGAGCAGCCAGGGTGCGACGAGGGCGACGATGAGGATGAGCCCGGTGGAAACGGCGAAGCCGATCTTCAGGCTTTTGAGAAGCTCATGGTACGCCTCCTCGAACTGGCCGGCGCCGATCAGGTAGCCGATGAGAATTTCGGTACCGAGGCCGAGCGAGATACTGAAGAGCATCACGAGGCGCTGGATTTGCAGGGTGTAGGACTGGATGGCGAGACTGTCGCCACCGAGGCGCGCGATGAAGGTGGTGACGAGCATGAACGCGAGCCAGTACGAGAGATTTTCACCGGCGCCGGGCAGGCCGATGCGCAGGATGCGCCCGAGGCGTTCGCGGGAAAACTCGACGAGGTCGCGTGCGCGCAGGCGCAGGTGGGTGCGGTATTGGAGCAGGAACCAGAGCGCGAGGCTGGCGACGATGCGGCTGATGACGCCGACGCTGGCGACGCCGACCACGCCCATCTTGGGACAGCCGAAGAGCCCGAAGATGACCACGCAGACGCCGGTGATGTTGACCACGTTTTGCACGAGGGTGACGTACATGGCGTCCTTCGTGTGCTTGTGAGCACGCAGGACGGCGGAGATCGACATGTTGATCGCCTCCATGAAGAGCGTGCCACCCATGATCGCGAGGAACGGCTGCGCGTAGGGCATCAGCGTCTCGGGCAGTTGCATCACGCGCAGAAGCGGCGCGGAGAAGAGGCAGACGATGAGGCTGGCGGCGAGGCCCATCCAGAGATTCGTGCTGATGGCCGTCGCGGCGATCTTGTCGGCGCCGGCGCGGTCGTTGGCACCGAGATGGTGCGTGATGACCACGCTCGAACCGATGCCGATGAAGTTAAAAATGATGATGAAGCAGATGACGATCTGGCTGGAGACCGAGACGCCCGCGACGGCGCTATCCGAGATGTGGCTCACCATGAAGGTGTCCACGATCGCGATGAGCATGCGCAGGGCCTGCTCCACAAAGATGGGCCAGGCGAGCGTCAGTAGTTTCGGTTTTTCGGCGGAAGAGGAGGAGTGCATCGAACAGAGCCGGGTGGGGCAGTTGCTCGGCTGGAAAGGTGATTAACGGCATCTCCGTGCGGCCGCGCAACGGGCCGCCTATGCTCTCATGTGAACAAGCGCGCATGGCACGCGCACACCTCGCTAGAATGGAGCTTGTTGCATATTTTTTTGGGAGGTGGCGGTCTGGCTTGAAGTGGGCGCGTGGCTTCCGGTCTTGAACTCGGCCGAGGTCCTGCCTCGTTTTCAGGCATGCTGCTCATCGACTTGCTTGGCACTCTGGCCTTCGCCTTCACCGGGGCGTTTCGCGCCGTCAAGTACGAGCTCGATTGGCTGGGCGTGATCGTGCTGGCGACGATGACGGGCGTGGGCGGCGGTCTGCTCCGCGACCTCCTTCTGGGGTCGACGCCGCCGGTGGCGCTACGGCAGCCGATGTATGTGGGCGTGTGCGTGGTGGGGGCGGTGCTCACCATCGTGGCAAAGCGGCACATCGCGACGCTCTGGGACCGGGTGATGCTGGCCGATGCGCTCGGGCTGGGTTTCTTCGCGGCGGTCGGCGCGGCGCGCGCCGAACAGG
>MWDT01000232.1 GCA_002070825.1 Verrucomicrobia bacterium ADurb.Bin122 | reverse complement strand
CAAGACGGTGATCCGTCAGGGCGCGCCCGCGTGCGAGGTGGAGGCGTCGCTGTTTTTTGAGGACTCGCGCAAGATTGACGCCGCGCTGGAGTCGCTCGACCTGCCGCCGTGTGAGGATGGGTTGCTCATCCTGAAGCGCAGCCTCTCGCGCGAAAAGGCGCCGAAGATTTCTGTCAACGGCGGCCTCGCGACGCTCGCGGCGCTCCAGCGATTGGGCGAGCACTGGATCGATTTTCACGGGCCGAGCGAGCCGCGCCGCCTGCTCAAGGAAAGCTGCCAGCTCGAACTGCTCGACCTGTTTGCGCGCGCCGGCGACGCGTTTGCCGCCTACGAGGCGAAGTACTGCGCGTGGCGCGAGCGGGTCGCCGAGCGCGCGCGCGTGGCGCAGGAGACGAAGCTCTCGCCCGACCAGATTTCGTTTTTGGAAACGCAGCTCGCCAAGCTCGACGCGCTCGATCTGAGCGACGAGGCCATCGAGGCGCTGGAGCGCGATTTCCAGCGCATGACGCGCGCTCAAGAGTTGATCGAGCTGGCGGCGGCGCTGGAGTCCGGCATCGCCGGCGAGGATGGGCTCACGCCGCGGCTCGGGCTGCTGGTGCGGCAGGCGCGGCAACTGGAGTCGCTTGATGCGGCGAGCAAGGCGCTGGCCGACCGGCTCGCGTCGGCGTCGGTGGAGCTGGCCGATCTGGGCGCGGAGTTTGCGGCGCTCGGCAGCGAGTACCAGTTCGACCCCGAACAGGCGGAGCAATTGCAGGAGCGCATGAACACCTGGCTCGACGCGAAACGCCGGCATGGCGCCGATGTCGCTACGGTCGTCGAGGCGCGCGAGGAGATGCGCCGGAAGCTGGAAATCCAGGGCGACATCGAGGGCACGCTTGCGAAGCTGGAGCGCGAGATCGCCGTCGCCGAAAAGGCCGCGCGGGCCGAGGCGCAGACGCTGCGCGCGCTGCGCGAGAAGGCGGCGCGCGAGTTGACGAAGGTGGCGGGCAAGGCCATCGCGCAGCTCGGTTTCAAGAAGGCGGATTTTCAGGTGCGCGTGGTCTCGCTCGCGGAGCTCGGGCCGACGGGCGACTGCGGCGTGGAGTTTTTGTTTTCCCCCAACGTCGGCGAGGCGCCGTTGCCGCTCCAGCGTATCGCGTCGAGCGGCGAGCTCGCTCGCGTGATGCTCGCGCTCAAGACCGTGCTGGCCGACCTCGATGGCGTGCCGCTGCTGGTGTTTGACGAAGTCGATGCCAACGTGGGCGGCGAGATCGGCCGCGTGGTGGGCGAAAAGATGGCGCAGATCGCGCGCGGGCACCAGGTGCTGTGCGTCACGCATCTGCCGCAGGTGGCGGCGCAGGGGCGGAGTCATCTGCTGGTCGAAAAGGACCAGTCGAAGGATCGCGCGGTGGTGACCATCGTGCCGATCCACGACGACCGGAAGGCGCGGGTGGGCGAGCTCGCGCGTATGCTCGGCGACCGCCAGGCGAAGAGCGCGCTGGCACACGCCGAGGAATTGCTGGGTTGAGAGAGTTTCCGCGCTTGCGCGGCAGGCGGGGGCGGTAAGCCTTGGGGCGTGTCGTCGCCCGATTCCAGTTTCGTCCATCTCCATCTCCACACCGACTACAGTCTGCTCGATGGTGCGTGTAAGATCGACCGCTTGATGGCGCGCACGGCCGAGCTGGGCATGAAGGCCGTCGCGTTGACGGACCATGGAAACATGTTTGGCGCGATCGAGTTCTACAAGGCGGCCAAGGACAAGGGCATCAAGCCGCTGATCGGTTGCGAAATGTACCTCGTGGAAAAGTCGCGTCTCGAAAAGACCGGCAAGTCCGAGGACGGCAAAAGCTACTATCACCTCGGGCTGATCGCGAAAAACCTCCAGGGCTACCAAAACCTGCTGAAGCTGGTCTCCGATGCGCACCTCAACGGCTTCTACTACAAGCCGCGCACCGACATCGACATGATCGCCAAGCACGCGGGCGGGCTGATCGGCTTCACCGGGTGCCTCGCGGGGCTGATCCCGCAGCATTTGTTGCACGACCGGTTCGAGGAGGCGCGCAAGCTCACCGCGCGGTTCACCGACATTTTCGGCCGCGAAAACTATTTCGTCGAAATCCAGGACCATGGCATCCCGGAGCAGCGCAAGATCATCCCCGGCCTGCTCAAGCTCGCCGAGGAGTTCAACCTGAAGGTCATTTGCTCGAACGACGTCCACTACGTCACCGCCGCCGACGCCGGTCCGCACGACGCCACGCTCTGCATCCAGACCGGATCGAAACTCGGCGACAAGGACCGGATGCGCTTCAGCCACCCGGAATTTTATCTGAAGTCGCGCGCGGAGATGGAGGCGATCTTCGGCGAGGTGCCGGAGTCGATCACCAACACCTCGCTCGTCGCGGAAATGTGCGATCTGGCGATCCCGTTTCCCAAAGGCTCCGAGCGTTACCCGCGCTACCCGCTGCCGCCGGAGATCAAGGCGAAGTACAGCCCCGAGCAGTACCTGATCCAGCTCTGCATCGAGGGCCTCCAGCGGCGCTACCAGGTGGACCACGACACGACGGCGGTCCGCCCCAATGTCGCCGAGCGCCTCGCCAAGCTCACCAATCTGCCGCCCGGCGAGAAGCCGAAGGCGCCCGACTACAGCGGCCTCGATCCGGCCGAGCTGCTCGTGTTGCGTATGGGCTACGAGCTCTCGATCATCCGCGTGACGGGCTTCGTGGACTACTTCCTCGTCGTCTGGGATTTTATCAACTGGGCAAAATCCCACGACGTGCCGGTGGGTCCCGGCCGCGGCTCCGGCGCCGGCTGTCTGGTCGCGTATCTGATCGGCATCACCAACATCGACCCGATCCGCTTCGGCCTGCTCTTCGAGCGATTCCTCAACCCCGAGCGCGTCTCGCCACCGGACTTCGACATCGACTTCTGCATGCGCCGCCGCGTCGAGGTGATCGACTACGTGCGCGAGAAATACGGTCGCGATTGCGTGGCCAACATCATCACGTACGGCACGTTTGGCGCCAAGATGGTCGTGCGCGACATCGCGCGCATCCACGACCTGCCGTTTGCCGAGGCCGACCGCATCGCGAAGATGATCCCCGACGAGCTCGACATCACGCTCGCCAAGGCCATCGAGAAATCCGCCGAGCTGCGCGCCGAGTGCGACCGCAATCCCATCGCCAAAAAAATCTTCGAGTGGGGCCGCATCATCGAGGGCCTCGTGCGCAGCACCGGCAAACACGCCGCCGGCATCATCATCACCGACCAGCCGCTCGACGACTTCGTGCCGCTGACCTCGCAGGAAGGCGACGTGACCGTGCAGTTCGACATGGGCTCGGTCGGCAAGCTCGGCCTGCTGAAGATGGACTTCCTCGGCCTGAAGACGCTCACCGTCATCGACGACGCCGTGAAAAACGTCCGCCGCACCGCGAAGCCCGACTTCGACATCGAGAAAATCTCCATCGAGGACCCTGCGACGTACAAGTTGCTCAACTCGGGCAAGACCGTCGCGGTGTTCCAGCTCGAATCCGAGGGCATGCAGAAGGCCTCGAAGCTCGTCGGCATCTCAAACATCGACGACATCAACGCCATCTCGGCGCTCTACCGGCCGGGCCCGATGCAGTTCATCCCCGACTATGCGCGCGGCAAAAAAGACCCGAGCTCGATCGTCTATCCGCACCCGCTGCTCGAGCCGGTGCTGAAGGAAACCTACGGCATCATCGTCTATCAGGAGCAGGTGATGGAGTGCACGCGCGTGATCGCCGGCTACACGCTCGGCGGCGCCGACATGCTCCGCCGCGCCATGGGCAAGAAGGACGTCGAGGGCATGGCCAAGGAGCGCGTGAAATTCGTCGCCGGCGCCAAGCAGTACCACGACATCGACGAGAAGAAGGCCAACGAGATCTTCGACCTGTTAAACAAGTTCGCGCAGTACGGCTTCAACAAATCGCACTCGGCGGCGTACGCCATGGTCGCGTACCACACGGCCTACCTGAAGGCCAACTACCCGGTGCAGTTCATGGCCGCCGTGCTCACCAGCGAAATCGGCAACGCCGAAAAGGTGGCGCACTTCATCGACGAGGCGCTGGCCATGGGCATCGAAGTGCTCGGCCCCGACGTCAACGAGAGCTTCGAAACCTTCGCCCCGGTCGGCGAGCGCATCCGCTTCGGCATGGCCGGCATCAAGGGCGTGGGCGAGGCCGCCTCGAAAAAGATCATCGAGGAGCGCGAGGCGCGCGGCCCGTACAAGGATTTCGCCGACTTCATGGTGCGCGTCGATCTGCGCTCGATCAACAAGCGCGTGCTGGAGTG
>MWDT01000231.1 GCA_002070825.1 Verrucomicrobia bacterium ADurb.Bin122 | reverse complement strand
GAGATCCAGGAAAAGGTGTACACCAGCGCCGTCACCGAGCTGGAGCTCTCCGCCATCGCGAAAAGCAAGAACATCGTCCGCGTACCCGGCAGCGCCGTCTTCATGGTTGCCACCCCCAAAGGCACCCCGCTCGCCCTCCTCCACCACCTCAAAGCCAACAAGTGCCTCCAGGAAACCGTCGTCCTCATGACGATCACCGCCGAAGAGGTCCCGCACGTCGACGATGAGGAACGCCTCACCATCGACAGCCTCGGCGAAGGCGTCTGGCGCGTCGTCGGCCGCTACGGCTATATGGAGTCTCCCGACGTCGCCAACCTCGTCACCCGCGTCAAAAACCAGGGCGTCGCGCTCAACCTCATGAGCACGACCTTCTATTTCAACCGCGAGATGATCATCGGCGGCGGCAATGCCCGCATGTGGGAATGGCAGAAGAATCTCTACGCGTTCCTCAGCCGCAACGCCCGCCCGGTGAAGGATTATTACCAGATCATGCCGACGCAGATCATCGAGATCGGCCTGCCCGTGCAGCTCTGACCCAACCTGCCGGCGGCAAAATCCTCGTGGCGACTCGCGGCCACGCCCCGGCGAGCCGATATCTGAGGCATGCCCACCCCAGCAGATCCCCTCGGCCACGCGTTGCTCGCGCGCCGGCTCGCCCAAATCCCCGGCGCACTCGCCGGCATGCTCGACCGTCCCCCGCCGCCGCTCGCCCCCGCCACCCGCGCAGCACGGCGCTTTCTGATCACCGGCACCGGCAGCTCCGAAGCCCACGCGCGCCATCTCTGCGCGTTGATCAACCTCCACACCGACCGGGCCGCCACCTTTCTCCCGCTCTCGTCGTTTACCGTCCCCGCACCCCAAGCGGCCTGGCGCGACAAAACCCTCGTCGTTTTTTCACAGGGCCTCTCGCCCAATGCCCAACTCGCCCTGCGCCGCCACCGCGAGTTCGCCCACACCCTCCTGTTCACCGCCGCCACGCCCGCGATCACCCGCGGCGCCGGCAAGCCCGAGCGCGCCGATCTCCTCCAGACCCTGCTCGACTCCGGCGCCGAGCTCATCCCGTTTCCCCTCGCCGAAGAGTACACCACCCTCATCCGCTTCGTCGGCCCCATGTGCGGCTACCTCGCCGCACTCCAATTTGTCGCCCGGCTCGATGGCTGCAGCTTTGCGCCGCCCCGGCCGGAGCAGGTCCTCCCCCCGCTCGATAGCGCCCCGCCACCCGAGCTCGTCGCAGCCATGCAGGACCACCCGCAACGCTTCGCGCAGGGGTTCAACCTCCTCGTCTCCGCGCCCGTCTCCGACTACGCGCAAAATCTCTCCTGCAAATTCATGGAAGGCCTCTTCTGGCGCTGCCCCATGGTCTCCGACTTCCTCCAGTTTGCCCACGGCCCATTCCAGCAGACCACCGCCGCCCCGAGCCCCGTCCTCATCCTCCGCAACAACACCGCCAGCGACGCCGAGTTTGTCCACCGCAGCGTCGAGATGCTCCGCGGCGTCGCCATCGAAACCCACGTCCTCCACGTCGCGACCGACCCACTCTTCGCCATCTTCGGCTTCGAAGCCGCCCTCAACCGCCTCGTCTTCGATCTCATGCAACGCCAACGCACCGACCAGATCAACTGGCCCGGCAAAGGCCGCGACGACCTCCTCTACGGCTTTTGCCCCGACACCTGACGCCCCGTCCCCCATTTCATAAAAACAAAAAAATGAGCCTGCGCGCGGGAGGAGATTGACCGGGCCAAGCGGGCAGTTACGCCATACGCCATCTATTACACCCCGTAGCCCATGAGTTTCTTTAAAAAGCTGTTTTCCCAAAAGGGAACCTCCCCAGCCGAGCCCAACGAGGCCTCCATGCCCGCCACCAGCGAGCCCGCTCCCGAGGCCACCACACCCACGCCCGCCGGCGACTCGACCCCGGCCCCTGAAGGCGCCGCTCCCGCCCAACCACGCGAACGCAAGTTCCTTGCCTACGACGCCTTCGGCCGCCAGGTCGTCCTCGGCCGCGAAGAATGGCTCAAAAATGTCATCCCGCAGCAGCTCAAAAACGCCTGGGATCAACCCGAACAACTCGGCACCATCATCCTCCACTCCGTCGCCGACGGCCTCGTCGATGAGATGATCGCCCCCGCCGAGCACCTCGTCGAAATCGATCCCAACCGCGAGCGCAGCACCGTGCTCCTCGCCTCCGTTTACGGCCAAGCCAACCGCCTCGCCGACGCCGAATACACCCTCAAGAGCTACCTCGCCCAACACGGCGACTCCGCCGTCGTCCTCGCCAATCTCGCGAAGGTCTTCTCCCTCCAGAAAAACGACGCTGAAGTCCTCCCCACCCTCTGGCACAGCCTCGAACTCGACCCCAACCAGGACACCCCGCTCAGCTGGTACGCCCTGCTCGTGGCCGAAAAAGACGGCGACGATGCCGGCCTCGCCGCACTCCGCCGCATCGCCGCGCTCCACGGCAGCTGGCGCGCCCAATTCTGGCTGGCCCGCTACGCGCTGACCCAAAAGCAGCTCGAAACCGCCCTCAGTTACTACGACGAGATCCTCGAAAAGCTGCCGCGCCCCGTGCCCGCCGAGCTCCTCGCCCAGATCAGCGCCGACCTCGGTCAGGCCAACCACATCGACGCGCTCCTCAAACTCACGATCCCCCTCTACGACATCGCCGTCCACGGGCTCTACGTCGGCGCCAACCTCCTCAAGGCCTACCTCGCCGCAGGCAAGCCCGCCGAAGCCCGCACCCTCCTGGACCAACTCCTCGCCCTCGACAAACCCGAGTGGCGCCAGGCCCTCTCTTACTGGGATACCCAAATCCTCCGCGCCGAGATCGCCAAGTCCGGCCAACCCATCCCCCCGAAGATGGGCACCATCATGGTCGAAGGCCCCATCTGGCTGCGCAAGGAACTGCCCATCGTCGAATTCTGCCCCACCAAGGCCGAAAACGCCCCCAACATCTGCTTCGTCGGCTCCACCGTCGAGGTAGGCGCCTCCCCGCAAAAGCCCATCCCGCGCATCCTTGAGATCGCCGGCCGCCTCTCGCGCGCCGTCCCGCTTTTCCTCTCCGAGCAACTCCACCTGCGCACCCCGGCCATCGGCACCGTGCTCCAGCCCTGGGTCCACGCCCCCCGCGGCACCTTTGCCCTCTTCAACAAGCCCATCCTCGAAGCCGAAGCCGCCGCCCATACCAAAGCCAGCGGCACCAACGCCGAGTTTGTCTTCGCCACCCACCTCATCGCCACCGGCGAACAGTGGCACATCACCCTCCGCATGACGCGCGTCAGCAACGGCGCCCTCGTCAACGCCACCTCGATCGACTTCGATCCCAAGAAGCCCGAGCCCGCCATCCGCGCCGTCTCCGATCTCGCCCTCAACCTCTGCAAACAACACGCAGGCATTGAGGCCGCCGACGCCCCCGCATTCTATCAACTCCCCGCCGGCGACGACTTCGTCTCCTACGTCCTCCGCCTCGAACAAGCCCTCAACGTCTCCTTCTGCTCCATCGAAGGCGCCGGCCCCGGCTTCCTCATCGGCGAATCCGACATCCTCCAAGGCAATCTCTTCCTCTGCCTCAACCAGCCCGAAAACCCGCTTCCGCGCATCGTGCTGTCCTACATCATGCTTCAGTTGAAGATATTCCGCCGTAGCGCGGTCGAGCAGTTCTACGGCCGCTTCGACCTGCTCCAAAAGCAGTTCCCGCTCCCGGAGCCCGGCGCGACGATCATCGATAAACTCCTCCAAGACCTCTGATCGGGCCTCGCCCCTTCACCGCCGGACGCAGCCCGCCTGCGTCCGGCTTTTTTGTATCCGCCCGGCGTCGCAACCGACCTTGCCCCCGCCCGCCATCTTCGGCACACCCAGTTTCCCACTCATGAAACCCAAAGGCCGCCCGCTCCGCCCACTCCTCAAATGGGCCGCCCTCAGCCTCGCCGTCCTCCTCCTCGGCGCCGCACTCGTGCTCCTTCTGCGCCCACGGCACCGGCTCCCGCCCGCCACCAAAACGCCCCCGGTCACGACCGCCGCCCTCCGACTCAAACCCTCCACCTACACCCGCACCGAAGTCGAAGTCTGCCGCCCCGCCGACCCCTCCCGCAAAAACACCCTCATGGGCGCCCAGCCCGCCGAGCCCGTCCCATCCCGCGGCGGCCTCCCGCCCGAGCTCGCGCGCGCCTTCGTCGAGCCCCCGCTCCTCGCCGAACGCTTCACCCAGATCGTCGCCGGCGCCCAGACCAGCGCACTCCTCCCCTACCAAGTTCAATTCTCCGCCACCCTCGCCGATCACAAACGCCTGCTCTCCTCCGCCCAACTTTTCCAAAAGGAC
>MWDT01000230.1 GCA_002070825.1 Verrucomicrobia bacterium ADurb.Bin122 | reverse complement strand
ATGCGCGCCCACTATCCATCCTGGGACATCACCGTCTCCCTCGAAGAAACCATCCGTCAGATCGTCGAGGCCTGGCGCGTCCGCCAGAAAGCCTGATCCGCCCGATGCACACGCCGCGCTCCACACTCCTCTTGGTCGCCGCTTCCCTGCTGGCACCGGCCGTGCGCGCGGACATCTCGACCGAGTCACCCTTTCAACCGGCCGGCGCCGGAGAGGCCCCGGCCCAAGCTGACGGGGAAACGTGGCAACTCGCAGGCCTGTTCATGAGCGACGACAAGCCGCAGGTCTGCCTCTTCCACGAAGGCAGAAAACAAAGCGTCTGGCTGCCCGTCGGCGGACGCGTGGACGATCTCACGGTGATCAGCTGCGACGTCGCCAAGGACACCGTCGTCGTGCGCACCACCACCGGCGAAAAAACGCTGCGCCTGAAGAAATCCCAGGGCCCGATCACCGGCACGATGACGGCGCTGCCGCCCCCTCTGCCACCTCCGTCCGCACCGGCGGCGCCCACCGCCCCCACCGAGCCGCTGACGCCTGAGGAGCAGGTCGAGGAAGCCCGCAATTTCATCGGCGACATGCTCGACATCGGGCAGCGCCAGCGCATCGCGTACGAGGAGGCCCAGCGCAAAGCCAAGGCCGAGAAGGCCGCGAAAGAAAAAGCCGCCAAACCCTGAGTTTGCGCGGCCTGTATGGTGGACTGACCTGCGCCCCGTCTATCGGGACGACGCGGCCGGCATCGCGGCAACCACCTCGCGGCTCAGCACAGAGACGGCGTCGCTCAAGGCTCGCACGAGGGCCGCGTGGTTGCGCCCATCCCAGGGCACCTCGGGCGCCGTGAAAACGCGTCGCGCCACGACGACCGACTCGCCGCCGTCTGCCGGACGCACGATCTGCACCTCCGCGGAGAAACGCACCGCGGCACCGTGGGCTGTGCGCACGCCTTCGCAATGCGACACCGACACGAGCACGTCGTAGTCGCGTCCCTCATCGAGCGGAAACGGCGAGGCAAAAACGCGGCCGACGCGTGCATCGGCCTGCAACTGGGCGCGCAAGGCCCGGCCGATGCCAGCCTCCAGCGGCTCGCCCCACCGCGCAAAGTCATCGAAGACCAGTTCGTTTTCCCCATGGCGGACGACGAGCACGCCCTTGCGCAGATACGGCGCGAGCTCGACGGCGCGCAGGCCGATACGCACGGAGCCCTGAGCCACACTTGTGACGGCCGGCTCGGGCGCGGGGCTCGTCAGCACATAGTAGCGCGTGGGGTCGGGAGCCGGCGGCGGGATGAGGTTGCAGCCTGCGACAGCCAGCGAAAGGCCGAGAGCGGCGAACCAACTGAGGGCGGGAAGCGTTTTCATGGAGCGGCGGGTGTCGGGGTTTCGGAAGCGGAGAGCGGTGGGCGCGGCGCAGATTTCTCGCGGCCGGTGAGCAACGCGTTGGGGTTGCGTTCGAGGAAGTCGGCGAGGCGTTGCACCGCGTCGGCCGCCTCGGAGAGACGGGCAAAGGCCTGGTTGGCCCCCTCGCCGAAGTTCTGCTGCGCGCCGACGAAGCGGCGCAGGGTGAGCGCGGTGCTGTTGAAGGTGGCCAGGGCCTGCTTCGCCTCGGCGAGCGTCTCGCCGAGCTGGGTGGCCGTTGGGTCGATCTGGCTGTCGAGCCGCTGGAGGGTGCGGCGCAGGTCCTGCGTGGCCTCGTCCATATGCACGATCAGCTGCTTGAGCTCGGGCGAGGAGGCGAGTGCGTTGACCGACTGACCGGCGCGCGTCCATTCGGCGATGAGTTCCTTGACCTCGATCTTGTTGACCTGCCGGCGGGCATCGACGAGCAGGCCCTTCATCTCGCGGGAGAGACCGGCGAAATCGACGTCCTTCAGGTCGGCAAGGATCTCGCTGAGGCTGGCTTGGTATTCGGAAATGGCCGAAGGCACGGACGGCACCTCGACGTACCGGGTGCCAGCCATGGGAGACGAGGGCGGGTACTCGCGAGGGTCTCGAAAATCGAGCTCCACAAAGAGCAGACCGGTTGCCAGGCCGAGGACGCCGAGCTGGGCACGAAGCCCGTTGTCAACGAGCTGCTGCATGGCCTTGCCATCGGAGACATTGAAGGCATGCCCGGCGGAATCCGACAACGCGTCGCGGTTGAATTCGCAGATGACGGCGACGACGGACTGGTTTTTCGCGGCGTCGTAATTGACGCTCAGGTCGACCACGCGGCCCACGCGGACGCCGCGCAATTTCACCGGGGAGCCGAGGTCGAGGCCGTGGATCGACTCGTCGAAGCGAACGAGGAAGCGCTGGGGTTTGGAGAACATGCTGACGCTGCCGAAGGACAGCAGGCCGATCAGCAGCAGCGCAAAGGCGCCGACGACGAACATGCCGATCACAGAGGGGCTGACTTTGGTTTTCATCCGGAGTTATGCGAGTTGGGCGGAGAAGTCGCCGTGTTGGAAAAATTCGCGTACGCGGGGGTCGTCGCTGGTGCGCGCGAGCTGGCGCGGATCGCCGATGGCCACGCAGCCGGGCTGGTCGCGCGCGAGCAGCATGACGCGATCCGCGATGCTGAAGATGGAGGCGAGCTCGTGGGAGACGACGACGCAGGTGGTGCCGAAGGTGTCGCGGACCTGGAGGATGAGCTCGTCGAGCTTGCGCGAGGTGATGGGGTCGAGGCCGGCGGAGGGCTCGTCGAAAAAGACGATGGCGGGGTCGAGAGCGAGGGCGCGTGCGAGGCCGGCGCGTTTGCGCATGCCGCCACTGATCTCGGAGGGGTAGTACTCCTCGAAGCCGGCGAGGCCGACCTGGGCGAGCTTGAGGGCGGCGAGATCGCCGCGTTCGCGTTTGGAGAGGGAGGTGTGGAGCTCGAGCGGCAGGGCGACGTTTTCGCGCAGCGTGAGCGAGGACCAGAGGGCGCCGCTTTGGAAGAGCACGCCGAAGGTCTTCAAGAGTGCGCGACGGGCGGCCTGATCGCGGCTGTCGAAGACGTTGCCAAAAAACTTCACCGTGCCCTGCGTGGGCTGGTGCAGGCCGATCAAGTGGCGCAGGAGCGTGCTTTTGCCACAGCCGCTGCCGCCGATGATGAAGAACAGCTCGCCCTTGGGCACGGCGAAGCTGAGCTCGCGCAACACGATCTTGTTCTCATAGCCGCATTGCAGGCCGGTGGCTTCGATGGCGTAGGAGGCGTCCATGGTTTACCAGCCGAGGGCGTTGAAGAGCACCGCGTAAAACGAGTCGGCGAGGATGATGAGCAGGATGCCGGTGACGACGGCGGAGGTCGCCGCCTGACCGACGCCGGCGGCGCTGCGGTCGGCCTGCATACCTCGGAGACACCCCGACATGCCGACGATGAGGCCGAAAGTGGCGGCTTTGAGCAGGCCGGTGTTGATGTCGGACAAGTCGACGATGGTCTGCATCTCCACGAAGTAGGCGGTGGGCGGGATCGAGAGCAGCGACGAAGCGATGAGCATGCCGCCGAGGATGCCGAGGCAGTTGGAGTAAAGAGCGAGCAGCGGCATCATCAACGCGAGCGCCACCATGCGCGGCAGCACCAGGAAATCGACCGGGGAGACGCCGAGCGTCGTGAGCGCGTCGATCTCCTCGTTGGCCTTCATGTTTCCTATCTCGGCGGCAAACGCGGCGCCGGTGCGCCCAGCCAGCACGATCGCGGTCATCATGGCGCCCATCTCGCGCGTCATGCTCAGGCCGATGAGGTCGGCCACCCAGATATCGCCGCCGAACTGGCGCAGAATGATCGCCCCGGTGTAGGCGAGCGTGACGCCGACGAGGAAGCTGATGAGGCTGACGATCGGCAGCGCCATGGCTCCGCACTGCTGCATCTCAGAGAGGCAATCCCGCCAGCGGAAACGCCATGGCTGGCGCGCCATCGCCATCGCACTCAGGGTACACTCCCCGACAAACGCCGCGATCTCGCCGGCCTGCCGCCATGCATGTTGGGCCGCCGCGCCCACCGCCGTGAAAAAATTTACCGAGCGGTCCGCGGGAGCGGCCGCGGCCTGCGCCGAGTCGAGCTTGCCCAGCAGTTCGCGCAACTTGTCCGGCAGGCGGTCGAGCTCGCAAGCGGCACCCTGCTCGCGCGCCCAGGCCTGGGCCGAACCGAGAAACAACAAAAGCGAGCTATCCCAGTCCGTCCCATCCTGCAGGAGAAAACGCAGGCGGCGCGGCGCCACGCCCTGCACGAGCGGGGCCCATTGCGGACGCTCGGCGCGGATACTCCAGACGCCGCCCAGGGAAACCTCCAGCGCATCGCCAATCTGCCGGGTGGCAATCTGCGCGACAGGGCTTTCCGAAAGACTGGGCATGGCGGGATGTTCTCAACATGCCATCG
>MWDT01000229.1 GCA_002070825.1 Verrucomicrobia bacterium ADurb.Bin122 | reverse complement strand
GAGTTTTTCCATGGTGTCGGCGGTGGTGTTGGCGACGCCGCGGATGACGTGGGGGCGGATGAAGACCATGAGCTCGGTGCGGATGATGCCCTTGCTGCGTTTGCCGATGAGGTCGCCGATGAGGGGGATGGGGCCGAAGCGCTCGCGGGTCTTGGTGGTGGAGTTGCTCTGGTAGCCGCCGAGGACGACGATCTCCTTGTCGGAGACGCTGAGGAAGGACTTCGTCTCGCGCTTGTTGACGGTGGGCTGCTTGAGGTCGGAGCCGAGGTTCACGTCGGCGCCAAAGGCGTTGAACTTCTGGTCGACTTCGAGCTGCACGGTGCCGTCGCTGCCGATGAGCGGTTTGATGGTGAGCTCGATGCCGGCCTCGGTCTGGCTGATGCTGGAGCGCAGCGCGGAGGCCGAGGTGGAGGAGGTGGAGGTGGTGTTGTCGACCGTCTGGATCTGGCCGAAGGTGGGGCGCGACTCGCCGACGAAGAGGCGGGCCTCCTTGTTGTGCGTGGTGACGAGGGTGGGGTTGGCGAGGATGGAGACGTTGGACTTGGTGCGGGAGGCGCTGAGCGCGATGACGCCGGAGAGCTGGTTGTGGTTTCCGGGGCGGGCGATGGTGGCGAAACTGTCGGTGCCGCTGCCGCCGGCGGAGAGGCCGGGGGTGGAGCCGGTGAAGCCGGTGAGGGTGTTGTTTTCCACCTTCAGGCCGAGGGAGCTGATGCCGGTGGCGTCGTCGTCGTTGAGGGTGACTTCGGCGACGACGACCTCGATGCGGACCTGCGGGAGGACGACGTCGATCTTGTCGACGAGTTCCTTGATGAGGCGGATGTCGTCGAGGGTGCCGTTGACGACGACGGCGTTGGTGCGCTCGTCGGCGGTGACGGTGATGAGGGAGCTAAACTCGGTGGAGGCGCTGCCGCCGTCGGGGGAGGCGGTCGTGGTGGCGGGCTTGGCGTTTGCGTTGGCGGGCTGGGGCTGCGTGACACTGCCGGCACGGGCGGAGGACTGGCCGGCTTTTTGGGCGGCGGTGGACTGGCCGCTGATGATGGTGGTCAGCAGGGTGGCGACGTCCTTGGCCGTGGCGTTTTTGAGATAGATGAGCTCGGTGCGGGTGTTGGAGTCGCCCTTGATGTCGAGCTTGGCGATGAGCTCGGCGATGAGGGGCTGCTGGCGGGCGTCGGCGATGACGATGAGCTGGTTGGTGCGGTCGTCGGCGGCGAAGGTGACGCTGGTGCCGACGATGGCCTGGAGCTGCTGGCTCTGGGTGAGTGTCTGGATGCGCGTGGCGAGGTCGCTGGCCTTGGTGTACTGGAGCGGGTAGAACTTCGGGGTGAGGTTGGCGAGGTCGGCCGGGCGATCGACGATGCGCAGGAGGTTTTCGATGCGCTGGAGATTGCTGACGGTGTCGGTGATGAGGAGCGCGTTGCCCTTTTCAAAGACCTGGACGCCGCCCTGCACAAAGGGGTTGAGGATGTTTTGCGTCTGCCCGGCAAATTCGGCGGCGCGGAGGAACTCGAGTTGGAAGAGCTTGGAGGCGACCTTGCTGCTGGGGGGGAGGTCGAGCGTGGTACCCTCGATGAAGGTGGGAGACTCGTTTTTGACCTGGTTGAGGGCGACGACCTTGAGGAACTTCTCGCCGAGCGGGGCGATGCCGATCTGGTTGAGCGCGAGGACGGTCTCGATGGCCTGGACGGCCTCGGCCTTGGTGACCGGCTGGCTCATGACGAGGTTGCAGGTGGCCTGCGGAAGGGCGGCGGGGCGGAGCACGGTGCGCCCGGTGATGCGCTCCAGCAGCTCCAGCACGCTGTCGAGGGAGGCGTCGGGCAGCTTGACGAGGATCGTGTCGGACTTGGCCGGCGCGGGCGGAGGCGTGGCTGGCGACTGGGCGGAAAGGCTGGCTGTGGCGCAGAGCAGGATGGCGGCGAGCCAGGAGCGGAGGGAACTCATGCTAGATAAATGGAAACGAAAGGGTTTGGCCGGGAACGCAGAGGATGGAGGGAAGCGGAGGAGCTTGTAAACCGTGTTATCGAGGAGCGGTTGCGGCGGTAGTGACGCCGCGCGGCGCAAAAAGTTGCCGCTTGCGGCGAGACTTCAGGTGCCCACGCTGCCGGGCAAGATGCCCAATACGTTTGGAAAACTCTTTACCGTGACCACCTGGGGCGAGAGCCATGGCCCGGCGGTCGGCGTGGTGATCGATGGCTGCCCGCCGAATCTCCCGCTGACGGTGGAAGACATCCAGGCCGAGCTCGACCGCCGCCGGCCGGGCCAGAGCGACATCGTGACGCCGCGCAAGGAGGAGGACAAAGTGGAGTTTCTCTCGGGCGTCTTCGAAGGGCGCACGACGGGCACCTCGCTCTCGATGATGGTGCGCAACGCCGATCACCGCTCCAGCGCCTACTCCGAGATGCGCGACAAGTTCCGCCCCTCGCACGCCGATTTCACCTATCAGTCGAAGTTTGGCATTCGCGACCATCAGGGCGGCGGGCGCAGCTCGGCGCGCGAGACGATCGGCCGCGTGGCGGCCGGTGCCATTGCGAAGAAACTGCTCACGCTGGCGACGCCGGAGCACCCGCTGATCGTGCGGGCCTTCGTCACCCAGATCCACGATCTGGCGATGCCGGCGGAGGCCCTCGCGGCGTTTCCCACGCTCGCCGAAGTGGAGGCGAGCGCCGTGCGCTGCCCGCACCCGGAGACGGCGCAGAAGATGATCGAGCGCATCAAGTCGGTGCGCTCCGACGGCGACTCCGTGGGCGGCGTGATCGAGTGCCGCGTGCGCGGCGTGCCCGCCGGGCTGGGCGAGCCGGTGTTTGACCGGCTGGAGGCCGACCTCGCCAAGGCGATGCTCTCGCTGCCGGCGACCAAGGGCTTCGAGATCGGCAGCGGCTTTGCGGGCTCGCGCATGCGCGGCTCCGAGCACAACGACCTTTTCGAGATGCGCGACGGCGCCGTGCACACTCGCACCAACCGCAGCGGCGGCGTGCAGGGCGGCATCAGCAACGGCGAGGAGATCGTGTTCCGTGTGGCGTTCAAACCCACCGCCACGATCCTGCAGCCGCAGCCCACGGTGGATATCCACGGACAGGAGACCGAGCTGATCGGCCGCGGCCGGCACGACCCCTGTGTGGTGCCGCGCGCGGTGCCCATCGTCGAGGCGATGACCTCGCTGGTGCTGGTGGACCACTGGATGCGGCAGCACGCGCAGTGCGGTCTTTTCAAAAACCTGAGTCGTTAACCCGAAGGGCGCGCGCGGCCCGCCCGCGCATCCGCCCGAGCAGTCTTACCACATGGCAGCGGAAAAAACCTTGGTGTATCTCATACTCGGCGCGGCCGGTTCCGGCCGGCGCGAAGTGCTCGCGGACCTGATCGCGGGCGGGCTGGCGGAGACGGACCGGCCGGCGACGTTTCTCTCGGACGCCGAACAGCCGTCGGAGCATGACGCGAAGCTTGGCCAGGTGGTGCGCTGGCGCTGGCTGCCGGAGCGTCAGATCGAGGCGCCGGCGTTGCCGGAGGGCGCAGGCCCGGTGTTTTTCGTGACGGATGGGCGCGCGAACCCGGTTGACCAGGTCGAGTCGTTTCACGGCTGGCTCGCGTCGGTCGGCGGCGAGATCGGGCGCGTGCTGTGCGTGGTGCACTGCCGGCTGGCGGAGAAGCACTCGGCGCTTCTGGCCTGGTACGATGCCTGCGTGCATTTCTCGGATGTGGTCCTGCTGCACCAGCGCGATGGCGTCTCCAACAAATGGATGGGCGATTTCCAGAAGCGTTATCAGGCGCAGTTCCTTCCATGCCTGTTTGAGATGGTGAAGCACGGCGGCGTGAAAAATCCGCTGATGGTGCTGGAGCCGCAGGCGCGGCGCATCGCACATCTGTTCGACGAGGTGGAGTCGTCCGAGCCGGTCGAGCACTATGAATTGTCGCCGGGTACGGTGTTCATCGACGAGACCGGCGAGGATGCCGACATCGAGGAGCTGGTCAACCCGACCGAGGAGCCTGAAGAACCCGAGGCGCCCGATCCGTATCTCGCCCGCAAACAGGGCGGGCGGCGCGTGAAGGAGATCCCCGACCTGCGCAAGTACCTCGATGCGGCCGAGTGAGCCGCCGCCCTCGTGCGTGGGCGCATGGCCTCAGTGCCAGCGCATCACGCGGAGGATCGAGGAATAGTCGTCGCGCCAGATCTGCTCGGGCGGGCAGGCGCGTGCGGGGGCCCAGTTGCGATCGCCCGGTGCGAGGAGCGCTGGGCGCGAGCGCGAGAGCAGCATCCAGGTGGAGGCCATGCGGCCTTGGTCGTCGCTGGCTCCGTCGGTGAAGGTGCGCGCCTCCCATCCGAGATCGGCCGCGATGCCGCCGACGATGGGCTCGAGGTCGAGGTGGTTGTTGGA
>MWDT01000228.1 GCA_002070825.1 Verrucomicrobia bacterium ADurb.Bin122 | reverse complement strand
GCTGCACGAGTTGGTCGCCGACATTGGCCGGCGTCATGTAGAGCACGACGCCCTGCCCGGCACGCGCGATGGCCTTCAGCGAGGCCTTGAGCGTGCGGTGGCCGCAGAGGCCCTTGCCGAGAAACACGTCGCCGAGCAGATCGCCGCTGTGCACGCGCACGAGCGTGGGCTCCGCCGAGAGCGCGCCGATCGAGAGCGCGAGGTGGTGGCGCCCATCGACGCGGTTGCGGAAAACATGGGCGGTGAACTCGCCGAACTCCGAGGAGAACGGCTGCGAGCACACGCGCTCGACAAGCTGGTCGCGGCGCACGCGGTACTCGATGAGTTGCGCGATGGAAACCATGCGCAGACCGAAACGTTTCTTAAACTCGATCAACTGCGGCAGGCGCTGCACCGTGCCGTCGTCGTTGACCAGCTCGCACAGCACGCCAGCGGGCGGCAGGCCGGCAAGCGTCACCAGATCGACCGCCGCCTCCGTGTGGCCGGCGCGCTCCAGCACGCCGCCCGGACGGGCGCGCAAAGGGAAGACGTGGCCAGGCTGCACCAGTTGCTCCGGGTGGGAATTGGGGTCGGCCAGAATCTGGATCGTGCGGGTGCGGTCGTAGGCGCTGATGCCGGTGGAAATCCCCTCGGCGGCATCGACGGTGACCGTGAAATCGGTGCGATGGCTCTCGCGGTTGCGCGAGACCATCGGCCCGAGGCCGAGGTGCTTGAGCTGATGATCGACCGTCGGCACGCAGACGATGCCGCTGCAATAGCGGATCATCATGTTGACCGTCTCCGGCGTGGCCTTGCTGGCGGCCATGATGAGGTCGCCTTCGTTTTCGCGATCCTCGTCGTCGGTGACGATGATCAGTTTGCCATCGGCAATATCCTGGATGGCGGCCTCGATCGGATCGAACGGAACATGGTCAACGGATGACATGGGCGAAACGTCGCCAGCCCTCCGGCGGATTGTCAACGCGCGCGCACGATCCCGGCGCACGCGCAGAGCGCGTCACTCGGCCGCAGGCTCCGAGGCGTCGCGATAATCCACCACGTAGTGCTCGCCAGCGGTGCCATCTTCCGACTGGAGGGTGACGTACACCTTGAAGATGCGCGGGGGCTGGACAAATTTCCCGAAGCTCAGCGCCTTGCCGTCGTCCGAAGGCAGCAGCACGACGCGCTCCTCGCCCTTCGTGCGCTTCGGGTTCCAGCGGAGAGCCGCGCGTGCGGCATCGGCCGCCACGGGCTTTTTCTTGGCATCGTAGAAAGCCAGTTTGAAGCCGCCGTTTTCGATGGAGAGTCCGAGAAACTTGCCGTTCGAGCGCGCGATCGTCACGCCGACGATGGTGCCCTCTTTCTCGTCGTCCGCGGCCGCCTTGGTGACAGCCCCTGCGACAGGCTTCTGCTCCTTTGCCTGGGCGGCGGGCGCGGCGGCCTTCTTCTTCGCCGCAGCCTGATCTTCAGCATCGATATCGATCTTGATCGGATCGGCCAAACCAGAGGCGGCAAACGAGAGCAACACACCGCCGAGCACGATCGCCTGCTTAGTTGGGGCAAAAATCTTCATGCCTGCGAATTAGGGAGTGCCAGCGCCCACGGCAAGGGTAACCTTACCGCGTCCCGGGATTTGCAGCTTTTTCACTCGGGCCGGAGTCCTTGCGACGGAGATCGGCCTTGAGGCCGCGCCAGCGTTCGAGGCGCTCGGCGATGCGCGCCTCCAGGCCGTTGCCCTTCGGCGCGTAGAGCGAGAGCGGTTTCGAGAGATAATCCTGGCCGGAAATGCCCTCGGGAAACTCGTGCGAGTAGCGGTAGCCCTTGCCGAATCCCTCGCGCTTGCTCGCCTGCCCGCCACTGTCCCGGAGGTGGATCGGCACCGGCTGCACGGGACTGTTTTGCAACGCCGATTTGGCGGCGATCAGCGACATCTTCGCCGAGTTGCTCTTCGGCGCCGTCGCGATGTAGAGCGTGGCGTGCGCCAGCGTGAGCTCGGCCTCCGGCATGCCGATGAAATCGACGGCCTGATGCGCCGCGACCGTCAACGGCAACGCCCACGGATCGGCGAGGCCGATGTCTTCGCTGGCGAGGATCACCAGACGCCGCGCGATGAACCGCGGGTCTTCGCCGCCGACCATCATCTTGGCCAACCAGTACAGCGCCGCGTCGGGATCGCCACCGCGGCAGCTTTTGATGAAGGCGGAAATCGTGTCGTAGTGTTCGTCCTCGTCGGCGTCGTAGCGGATGCGGCGCTCACGCGCGAAAACCTCCAGATCGGCCTCAGTGATCTCGCCGTTTTCGGGCAGGCCATGGACGATGACTTCGAGGGCGTTGAGCGCGCGGCGCATGTCGCCGTCGCACAGGGACGCGAGGTCGGCGAGGACCTTGGGCGCCGCCGTGCAGTGGCGTTCGCCGAGCCCGCGCTCGACATCCGCCAACGCTCGGCCGAGCACGCCGGCGATGGCGTCGGGCGCCACGGGCTCCAGTCGGAACAGGTGGCTGCGCGAGAGCAGCGGCGGGTTGACGTAGAAACCGGGATTGTGCGTGGTCGCGCCGATCAGGCGCACGCAGCCGTCCTCGACGTCGGGCAGAAGCAGGTCCTGTTGCGATTTGTTGAAGCGGTGCAGCTCGTCGATGAAGAGGATCGTGGCGGCCTCGGGCCGGCGACGCGCAGCGGCGAGGATTTCGCGCAACTCGGCGACGTTGCTCATCACGGCGTTGATGCGGACGAAACGGCTTTTTGTCTCGGCGGCGATGGCCTCGGCGATGCTGGTTTTGCCGCAGCCGGGCGGGCCGTAGAAGAGCAGGCTGCCGAAACGGTTTTGCGCCACCAGGCGCGGCAGCAGGCTGCCGGGCTTGGTGATGTGCCCCTGGCCGACGATTTCCGCCAGCGTGCGAGGCCGCATGCGCGCGGCCAGCGGCTGGTGGGCGGCGATCGGGCGCCCCGCCACAGCGGGGTCGGGCTCCAGCGAGCCGAAGAGATCGGATTGGTCGGCAGACGGCATCGCGGCACTGTCGCGGGTCGGCGTCGCGATGAGAAGCCATTTCAGCTTTGCACCGACAATCCGCGGGCACCACTGTGCGGCCACCAGCCATGCCCCTCCGAAGCCTCGGACATCGCGCCCCCTTGCTGTGGCTCGCCGCGCCCTTCGCCATCGGCCTGGTCGGCGGACGTTGCGGGCTGGCGCCGGTGAATCTGCCGCTCACGCTCGGCGCCGCGGCGGCGCTGGTCGGGCTCGCGGTGTTTGCGGCCTACCGGGCGCGACGGCTGTGGCCGTGGGCGCTCGGGCTGGGTATGGTCTGCGCCGGGCTGGCGAGCTACACGCTGCACCGGCGACCGTTGCCAGAGTGGGCGGGCCTGCCGCCACGCGAGGTGCGACTGGAGATCGAGGTGGAACGCGTTTTCCAACAATCCTCGCCGGAGCGCATCTCGGGGCTGGCGGTGGTCGTCGGCACCGATCCGCATCTGCGCGAGCTGGCGGGCCAGCGACTCTATTTCAAGCTGCGGCTGGCGCAGGGGCAGCCGGTGCCGCTGCGCTCGGCGGTCCTGGAAGCGCGCGGCGTGTGGAAACGCATCCCCGACTCGGCGGCGGCGGGCTCGTTTGAGCGGTTTCTGGCGGATGCCGGTGTGAACTTCAGCCTCAACCGCGGGCGAGTGCTGCGAGAGGTGCGGGAGGCGACGCGCTACCGGCGGTTTTGCGCGCGGGCGGCGGAGCGACTGCACACGATCCTCGGTGAGGGCATCGCCGAGCGGCGGCCCGAGCTGGCGGGAGTGTTGCGCGCGATGTTGCTGGGCCAGCAAAGCGAGTTGAGCGAGGAGCAGACGCGGTTGTTTCGCCAGAGCGGGACGATGCATCTGTTTGCGATCAGCGGGCTGCACATTGGCGTGATCGCGGTGGCGTTGCACGCGCTGCTGGCGTTGCTGCGGCTGCCGATCTGGGTGCGGTTGCCGGTGAGCCTGGTGGCGTTGTGGTTTTACGTGGACGTGACGGGGCTGGCGCCCTCGGCGGTGCGCTCGTTTCTGATGGTCGCGTGGGTGGAGGTCGCGCTGGCGTGGAAGCGGCCGATCAACCCGGTGGCCACGCTGATCGGCGCCGCGCTGGTCGTGCTGGCGCTCGATCCGCTCCAGTTTTTCACGGCGAGTTTTCTCATGAGCTACGGGATCGTGGCGGCGCTGATTCTCATCGGACTGCCGCTCGCGGAGACCTGGCAACAGCGATGGCAGCCGTTTGCGTTGTTGCCCAAAAACACGTGGCGCTGGTGGCACCGGCTGGGCGATACGGCGTGGAAATGGGGCTCGACGGCGGTGGCCATCGGGCTGGCGACGACGCCGGTGAGCTGGATCTGCGGCGTGCATTTTTTCAAGTTGCTCACACCGGGGGCGTTTTTTGCCAACCTGGTGCTCATCCC
>MWDT01000227.1 GCA_002070825.1 Verrucomicrobia bacterium ADurb.Bin122 | reverse complement strand
GACACGCTGCTGCCCAAGCTGCTGAGCGGGGAATTGTCCACCGCCACCGCCGCCTAAATCGCTCCGCCATGCCCGAAATCATCAACCTCTACTGCGACGAGAGCTGTCATCTCGAAAACGACGGCATGCCCATCATGGGGTTTGGGGCGCTGCGCTGCCCAGCAGCCCATCTGACGACCGTCACCCAAGCTCTCGCCGCCTTGAAGGAAAAGCACCGTGCGCGAGGCGAGTTGAAATGGGAGAAGGTCTCCCCCTCACGGCTGGCGTTCTACGAGGAGCTGATCGACTGGTTTTTCGCCGATCCCCAGCTTCGGTTTCGAGGGTGGCTGGTGGAGCACAAGGAACGGCTCGCCCACGACTATTTCAACGCAGGCAGCCACGATTCGTTTTACTACAAGATGTTTTATTATCTGCTGGAGCCGCTCATCCGGCGCCCGCAGCCGGATCAGTCGGAACGCACCTATCGCGTTTACCTCGACGTGAAGGACACCCGTAGCCGCATCAAGGTGCGTGAACTCACCGAGGTGTTGCGCAACAAAAAGCACGATTGGGACGGCACCTTGATCTCGCGGGTGCAAAGCACCCACGCCGACGAGGTGCAGGTGATGCAGCTCACCGATTTCCTGCTCGGCGCGCTCACCTATCGCAACCGCCCCGCCGCCCAACAAAGCGCGGCCAAACTCGCCTGCGTGCGGCGCATCGAGCAGCGCACCGGCTACCCGCTCAAGGGTGGCACGCCGCCATGGGTGGAAAAATACAACTTCTACACCTTCACTCCGTCGGAGGTACCGCAGTGAGCCTGCCCACATGGCTGCCAGAACCGCTGGTTGTGATGCCGTGGAACAGCGGCACCTACGATCTGCTTTATGCCGTTTTCTGCCGCGATCTCCTCAACGGTCGGCTAACCTATCTCGGCTTCAACGTATGGTTTTATCCCGACACCGAGGAGGACGGCCGCGAGGCGATCTTCTGGCACCTCACGTCCCGCGACGACAAAACCATCGACCCGCCGGTCCGCCTGCCAGACCCGCGACGTAGCGAGCGTCTTAACTGGGTGCGTCCAATGATCCTGCGTTGTCCCTGTGCCACTGGTGACCTGCGAAATTGGGATCACGAGGAGGGCGACGGCGCTATCAAGACCTACGTCTGGCTACACCAACACGATTTTGTCATCATCATGAAGAAACTGCGGGACGGTAAGCGCCGCTTGATCACCTCGTATCACTTGGATAGCGCCCACGAGCGCCGGAAAATCGAAAAGAAGTGGAACCGGCGCCTCTCATGATCCGGGCAAAAAAAGGCCCCCGCAGAACGGAGGCCCAACTCTTTCCACCGTGGGTGGATGAGATGGCATACCTATCGACTCAATTTGTATAAAAGTAAAGACATCTATCGTCCCGGCAGCCGCCAATCCCACCTAAATTACTGGCTATGATCACCGAAGACCAACTCGAACAGCAGTGCCTCGGCTGGTTCCGCGAAGGCGGCTGGGAAACGGCCTTCGGACCGGACCTCGCGCACGACGGCTACTCGTTCACCCTGCGCGACACGCTGCTGCCCAAGCTGCTGAGCGGAGAATTGGCCGCCGCCGCATCGGAGAAAGTCATCACGCATGGCCGCGTGCGCGAGATGACCGGGTTGCACCCATTCGACGCCACGCGACTGCTGCAGGAGGCAGTGGAACAAGGTCTCCTCGAATCGCATAACCCCGGTCGCGGGGCTGTTTATTGCCTCCCAGGCGCGGGAATCCCCACCCCTGAGGAAGTGTTCGGTGCTAGCTCCGAACAATCCATGCCCAGCTCCGCACATTTGACGGGAAGCTCCGCACATTTGGCTGGCAACACGCCTCATACCGCCGAGGAACGCGATGCCGACGGATGCCTGTTAAGCGATCAACTCGACGCCCCGGTGATTGATTCGTTGAGTCGGCTGAGACCCGAGTTTCGTGCCTCGTTGGAAAAGCTAGCCTCAGCCCCACGGACGAAGGGGAAGATGAGTGCCGAAGATATGCGGACCGTTCTCCTCGCCCTGTGCAAAGGGCACTTTGTCGCCTTGGGCAGTCTGGCGGAACTTGTGAATCGCGATCCGGATGCCCTACGCCAGCAGCACCTAAAGCCTCTCGCAAAAAGCGGAAAGCTGAGGCTGGCGTTCCCCACAGCCCCGACCCACGCAAGGCAGGCCTATCGCGCCGCAGAATAACTCCGACGCCTCCCATGCCATGATCACCGAAGAACAACTCGAACAACAATGCCTCGGCTGGTTCCGCGAAGGCGGCTGGGCAACGGTCTTCGGCCCCGACCTCGCGCACGACGGCGTCGCCGCAACGGCTGGGGCTAAGTGTTGCTAACGTTGCGCCATGTCCGATCGATTCCTCTACATCTTTCTTGATGAAGCCGGGAACCTGGACTTCTCGCCGACCGGCACGAAATACTTCCTCCTCGGGGCGTTGACCAAGGAGCGTCCGTTCCATGCCTACAAGGAGCTGACCGAACTGAAATACGACTTGGCCGAGCTGGGCCTGGATCTCGAATATTTCCACGCGGCCGAGGATAACCAGGCGACGCGCAATCGCGTCTTCGACATCGTGCGGGGCAATCTTGGCGGGGTGCGCGTCGATGCGCTCGTGGTCGAGAAGTGCAAGACCGGTCCGGCGATGCGAGCGGAGGAGCAGTTTTACCCGCGCATGCTCGGCTATCTGTTGGATTACATTCTCAAGCAACACGACCTCTCGCTTTACCGGGAAGTGATTGTCTTCACCGACACCCTGCCGGTCCAGAAGCGCCGGACCGCCTTGGAAAAAGCCGTGAAGACCACCCTGGCCGCCGTATTGCCGTCCACCGCTCGCTACCGGCTGCTCCACCATGCATCGAAGTCCAACCTCGATCTCCAAATCGCCGATTATTGCACGTGGGCGATCTATCGGAAGTGGAACTCGGGCGACGCCCGTTCCTATCAACACATCCAGTCTGCGGTGACCTCAGAGTTCGACATCTTCCGCACGAGCACGACCCGCTACTACTGATGCCCACAGCCCTAAAAAGCGACCACCCCGGCTACTCTTGCGAGAGAACCCCTTGGGTTCTTGTCACCGGGGTGGAACCTTTAAACTTTCAGCCGCGCGGCAGAACCTGCGGCGGGAGAACTGATCGACGCATTGCCCGGAAAAGTAAAGCGTTTCGTCTCACCACCCACTGATAGCCCCCATGATCACAGAAGACCAACTCGAACAACAATGCCTCGGATGGTTTCGCGAAGGCGGCTGGGAAACGGTCTTCGGTCCGGACATCGCGCACGACGGCGCGACGCCGGAGCGAGGTGCTCGCCGGTTGAGCTGAACGATCAACCCTTACTTAAAAGTTCGATCCGATGAACAAAAAGAAGCCTACGTCCCGCGCTTCCGCTAAAAAGAAGGCCGATGCCTCCTTGGTGCGCTCGTCTGCCGCCGAGTATCTGACCTTTGTCGCCGCCAGCGGTCAGGGCGGCGTCGAAGCCGTTTACGCCGACGAAAACGTCTGGCTCAGCCAGAAAATGATGGGGCTGCTCTACGACGTGGAGACCCATACCATCAATTACCACCTGAAGAAGATCTTCGAGGACAAAGAGCTGGAGGCAGACTCAGTTATTCGAAATTTTCGAATAACTGCCGCCGACGGCAAAACCTACGACACCGGCCACTACAACCTCTCCGCCGTCATCGCGGTCGGCTACAAGGTGAACTCCGAGCGCGCCGTCCAGTTCCGCAAGTGGGCCACCGGCATCATCGAGTCCTTCACGATCAAAGGCTATGCGATGGACGACGAGCGCCTGAAAAACGACGGCTCCATCCTCGGCAAAAAATACTTCGAGGAGCAGCTCCAGCGCATCCGGGAAATCCGCCTGAGCGAGCGCAAGTTCTACCAAAAGATCACCGACATCTATGCGACCTCGATCGACTACGATGTCACTGCTGCCGCCACCCAGCGCTTCTTTGCCACTGTGCAAAACAAGCTCCACTGGGCCATCCACGGTCAGACCGCCGCCGAGCTCATCGTGAATCGGGCCGACGCCACCAAAGACCGCATGGGGCTCACCACCTGGAAGGACGCGCCCAAGGGAAAAATCCAAAAGTTCGACGTCGTCGTCGCCAAAAACTACCTGACCGAACCCGAGCTCGCCCAGCTCCAGCGCCTCGTCTCGGCCTATCTCGACATAGCGGAGGACATGGCGACGCGGCAGATTCCCATGACGATGCAGGATTGGGAGACGCGGCTGAATCGCTTCATCGCCGCGACGGATCGCGAAATTCTACAGGATGCCGGCAAAGTCACCGCTGAGATCGCCCGCGCCCACGCCGAAAGCGAATTCGAGAAATACCGCATCGTGCAGGACCGGCTGTATGAGTCCGACTTCGACCAAATGCTCAA
>MWDT01000226.1 GCA_002070825.1 Verrucomicrobia bacterium ADurb.Bin122 | reverse complement strand
CCGCCCTTGGCGAGGCGGAAGCCGGTCATGACCTCGTCGAAGATGAGCACGGTGCCGTGTTTCGCGGTGAGCTCGCGGAGGAAGGCGAGGTAGCCGGCGTCGGGCATGATGAAGCCAACGTTGCCGCAGTACGGCTCGATGATGACGCCGGCGATCTGGTCGGGGTTGGCGGAGAAAACGGCTTCGAGGGCGGCGCGGTCGTTGTAGGGGACGACGATGGTCTCGCGGGCGAAGGAGGCGGGCACGCCGGCGCTGTCGGGGTGGCCGTGGGTGAGGGCGCCGGAGCCGGCCTTGATGAGGAGCGAGTCAGAGTGGCCGTGGTAGCAGCCGGCGAATTTCACGATCTTGTCGCGGCGGGTGAAGCCGCGCGCCAGGCGGATGGCGGACATGGTGGCCTCGGTGCCGCTGTTGCACATGCGGACCTTCTGGATGGAGGGCACGAAGCGCACGATAAGCTCGGCCATCTCGACCTCGTAGGGATTGGGCGTGCCGAAGCTGGTGCCGTTTTCGAGCGCGGCGGCGATGGCGGCGCGGATGCGCGGGTGGTTGTGGCCGTGGATGGCCGGCCCCCAGGTGCAGACGAAGTCGATCAGCTCGCGGTCGTCGGCGGTGACGAGCGTGGCGCCGTGCGCGGCCTTGACGAAGAACGGTGCGCCGCCGACGGAGCGAAACGCTCGGACGGGCGAGTTGACGCCGCCGGGAATGAGTTGTTGGGCGCGGGCGAAGAGCGATTCGGAGGAGGGCATGGTCACGGCGCGCAGTGATGCACGGACGCTCCGTTTGTGGCAAAGCGGGAAATGGCGCGCGTGGTGGCTAAAGCGCAGGCTTGCCGGCGCGCCTGGGGCCGGCCCTGCTGGCGGTTTAATTTCCCATGCGATTCCGCGCGCTCTCCCGTGTAGTATCCTCTGTCCGCTTCGGCGTGTTATCCGGCCTGGCTGTGCTCGTACTGCCCGCTGCAGAGGAGGCCGCGACGCCGGCCTGGCGCGGCGGCTTCGATCTGCGCCTGCGCAACGAGTACTTCGACAACGCGCTCACGCTCTCCGACTCGGCAGTGCGCCACGAGCAGAACTACCAGCGCTACCGGGCGCGTGCCTGGGGCTCGGTCGATGTCGTGCCGTCGCTGACGGTCAACGCCCGGTTGGTCTGGGAGAGCTGGGACTGGAACAAGGATTCGTACAAGGCGCCCTACACGGATGGGTGGGTGTGGTCTGACGGTGTGTTTGACCAGCTTAACCTGACGTGGACGGTGCCGGGCGAGGTGCCAGCCCGGATCGTCGCGGGCCGCCAGGATATCGTGCTGGGCGACGGCTGGCTCGTCTCCGATGCGACCTCGACCGACGGCTCCCGCACCGCGTTTTTCGACGCCCTGCGCGTGACGCTCCCGCTGCCCGGCACGCAGACCACGCTCGACTTTGCCTACATCGACATGGAGGCGTACAACCGGAACCGCACTCCGGTTTTCAACGATCAGCACAAGCCCATCGTCGATCAGGAAGAGCGCAGCGCGTACGTCCAGATCTCGAACAAGTCGTTCACCGGACTCACGCTCGAAAGCTACCTGATCTACCGCAGCGAGGACCGCGTGACGGCCAGCGGCGACGACGGCGAGATCGGCACCTTTGGCGGGCGGGCGGTCTACGAGCCGACGCCGCACTGGTTGTTCAAGGGCGAGGCGGCGGTCCAGTGGGGCGAGCTCAACGACCGCGACGTGCAGGCGTGGGGCTTTCTTGGCCAGATCGGCTGGAATGCGAAGGATGCCGCCAACAACCAGCTCCGCCTCTCGCTGGAGTGCCTGTCCGGCGACGACCGGAATACCGCCCGTAACGAGCAGTTCGACATCCTCTGGGGGCGCTATCCGCGTTGGAGCGAGATCGGTGCGATGCTCTACTCCGCGGAGACACGGAGTGCCCAGTTTGGAAACCTCGTGCGCTTTGGTCCGCTCTGGAGTGTGACGCCCCTCAAGCCGTTGACGGTCTCGCTCGAGTACAACGCGTTGTGGGCACTGGAGAACAACCGCAGCCCGACCTCCGGCTTTTTCCGCGCCGACGGATCCTTCCGCGGTCACCTCCTGCGAAACATCGTACGCTATAAAATCAACAGCCACCTGACGGCTTGCTCGCTCGCCGAGCTCTATGAGCCGGGCGACTACTACAGCGTGGCGCGGCAGGATACGGCACTGTTCTGGCGGCTGGAGCTCACGTTCGCGTACTGATCGCCCACGCGGGGGCGTGTTTTTCGCATCGCGGCGCGGCGCCTCCGGTGTTGCCGCGCGCGTGCTTTCGCGCCTTCGTCAGCGCGCATGTCTGACGAAGAGCACCGCCAACGCCATCACCAGCGCATCCGCTGGACGAAGGCGCTGCTGCGGTTTGTGCCCCGGCGCGCGGTGTTTCACCGCTACCCGCTGGTCGGACGTTTTGCGGCCTACGCGCGCAGCCGTCCGTTCTTGTGGTCGTTCAAGGCGGGCAATCTCACGCGCGCTTATTATGCCGGCGCGATACTCGCGCTGCTCCCCGTGATGGGCCTGCAGTTACCGCTGGCGCTGGGATGCGCGGTGGTGCTGCGGACCAATCTGATGGTGCTCGGCGGCATGCAATTTATCACCAACCCCGCCACCGTCTGGATCTATGGCGGCACCTGGTGGGTGGGCGATTCGATCATCCAGGCGACGGGATTTGGAGAGACGCCGGTGCCCGACGACCGTCCGATCGTGCTCGCGCCGCCCGGTGCAGACGTCTCCGCTGCCACGGAGTCCGGCCCGGAGCCAGCGGCCCCGCCGCCGCCCCGTTGGTCGCATCGCATTGGTCGCTCGGTCAACGCGCTCGTGCTCGGCGGCATCGTGTGCGGTATCGCTCTCGGGGCATTGCTCGATCTGGGCACCCGTCTGCTCGCCGGGCGTGGCCACCTCAAACGGCGCGCCCCCATGCCGCCCGCCGAGACGCCGCGCGAGACTGGCGCCGACAGCGGAGACGCCTGCGAGCGCCGTCGCGGTCCGGACGATCTCGCGTGAGCCGGGTCTGCGGCGTGCGCCCGCGTACGGTCGAGGTGAGCGATACGAATCCTCCGGACTACGCCTGGCCGGTCAGGGGCTGGATGCTGACTTCATCTGCCTCCGGTAGCCGGTCGGCGTCATGCCCGTGATGCGTTTGAAGACGACACAGAAGTGCTCCGGGTGCTCGAAGCCGCACGCCTCGGCTATCTCCGGCAGTTTCTTGTCGGTTTGAATGAGCAGGCACCTCGCATGGTGGAGCTGTTCGTTGCGAAGCATATCCTGCGGGCTATGCCCCAGGAGCCGGCGGAAGCGGCGTTCGAGTGAGCTGCGCGAAAGGTGGGCGTGCTGGCATATCTGATCGATGCGCAACCCCTGGGTGGCCTGTTCTCGGATCAGCTGCATGGCGGCGGAAACTTGCGCGTCGCCGAGCGCGTCGATGCTGCTCGATTCACGCGGAATCACCTCACCGGAGAATACGAGCTGATCGCTGCGGGCCGGGGGCTTTCCTCCCATGAGATCGAGGAGCACGCCGGCGGCAATTTGTCCGATATGCTCGAGATCGAGGGATACGCTGCTCAGGGGAGTAGGACCGAGCCCGCAGATATGGGGATTATTGTTTGTACCCAGAATCGCGACGTCGGTCGGCACCATCAATCCTGCGCGGCCACAGGCACCGAGCAGCATGGCGGCGCGGTAATCGTTACAACAGAAGATGGCGACGGGGCGCGGGCAGCGGCTCACCCAGGCGGTGAGCAATTCCTCCTCGTCGAGCGACCAATGGGATGGGCCATTTGCCGGGAAGGCCGTCTCGATTATCTGGCAGGTCTTCCCGGATTGTTTGAGCCGCGACACGAAACCCGTGCGCCGCTGGAGCGACCAGTGTTCGTTGGAGAAACCGCAGAATCCATAGGAGGGGAACCCCTGCCTGAGGAGGTGATCCGCGGCCTTGCGACCGATGGCCAGATTGTCGGGGCGGACCTTGGGCACGCCGTCGAATCGACGCGGATCGTCTGCCACCTCGACGCAGGGCAGTTTCTGCGCCGCGGCGCGCGCGAGGAATCCGGGCAGATGCCGGCCCAGGATGACGCCGTTCCACGTCCCCTGGGTGAGGGGCTCGCTGTCGAGTGTGCTGCGCTCGCCGCTATCGACAAAAAGTTGCCAGCGTTCATGGGCCCGATTGAAGGCAGCAATCCCATCGATGAGTTGATTGGCCTCCTGGAATCGGGTCTCCAGCACGAGCGCGACCTGTTTTGGCCTGTATTGCATGGGCTCGGCCGATTGTAGCGCACAGCCGTCTCGTCTTATCAAGCCACCGCACGCGCAAAGAGCCTCATCGGACTGACGCCGAGCCTCATTGAGTCCGTCGGTCGGACGCGATATGATGAAGCCTGATCTCCGCCATGAAAATCAGCCGCATCTTCACCAACAAGAAATCCGCCCGGGG
>MWDT01000225.1 GCA_002070825.1 Verrucomicrobia bacterium ADurb.Bin122 | reverse complement strand
CAGCGCCACCGTCCTCGGCCTCCGTGCAGAAGTCGCATTCTAGCCATCCCGATGAGAGCTGCGGCCTAGGCGCCGTGGTTCTCGGCCCCCCAAATATCGTCCCCATGCCTCGCCCAAACATCCCCACGCTCGTCGTCGCGGGCACCCACTCCGGCGTCGGCAAGACCACCGTCGTCTCCGGTCTGCTCGCCGCACTGCGCCGGCGCGGACTGGTCGTGCAACCGTTCAAATGCGGCCCCGACTACCTGGACCCCACGCACCACACCCGCGCGGCCGGCCGCCCGTGCCGCAACCTCGATTCGTGGATGCTCTCGGACGAGCAGGTCGGCGCCGCCTTTTACCGCGCCTGCACCGGCGCCGACCTCGCCATCGTCGAGGGCGTGATGGGGCTTTTCGACGGCAGCGACTACGATGGCGAGCGCGCCTCCGCCGCCCAGATCGCCAAGCTCCTCGGCGCCCCCGTGCTCCTCGTGCTCGACATCGCCGGGGCCGCACGCAGCGCCGCCGCCACCGCGCTCGGCTTCACACAGTTCGATCCCGCCCTGCACATCGGCGGCTTCGTGCTGAACCGCGCCGGCTCCGAAAGCCATGCCCGCGGATGCGCCGGCCCGATCATGCACGCCACCGGCCAACCGATGCTCGGTTGGCTTCAGAAGCAGGAGGCCCTGCGCGCTCCCGAGCGGCACCTCGGCCTCGTGCCCGCAGGCGAGAGCCTCGCTGACTTCCAGCGCCTCGGTCTGCTCGCCGACACCATCGAGCGCCAGTTCGACATCGAGGCGATTCTCAAGCTCGCCGGCAGGAGCGCCGGTTGCCAACCGGCGCCCCCCCCCAACACCTCCGCCAATCCGCAATCTCCGATTTCCGTCCCTGCCCCGCTTCCCATTTCGAGCTCCGAGTTTCGAGCTCCCCGTTCCGAATCTTCATCCCCCATTCTGGCCGTCGCCCGCGACGAGGCGTTCTGTTTCTACTATCCGGACAACCTCGATCTGCTCGCCGACGCCGGCGCGCAAATTGCGTTTTTCAGCCCGGTGCGTGGCGAGGCCCCTCCGCCGGAGGCCGCGGGCGTCTATCTCGGAGGCGGCTACCCGGAGCTGCACGCCGAGGCGCTTTCCGGCAATACCGCCTTCCGCGACGCGCTTCATGCGCTGCACCGGCGGGGCGCGCCGATCTTCGCCGAATGCGGCGGATTCATGGTGCTCACCGAAGCGCTGGTCGATGCCACCGGGACGCACTGGCCGATGGCCGGCCTCGTGCCGGGCACGGCCCGCATGACCGACAAACTCGCCGCGCTGGGCTACCGCCACGCCACCGCACTCGCCGACAACCTGCTCGTGCCGGCCGGCACCACGCTGCGCGGACATGAGTTTCACTACAGCGTGTGGGATGCCCCCGACGCCGCGCTCGCCCGTGCCGCCTGGCGCCTGCGCGGCGCCCGCGCCGACTCGCCGGAGCAGTACGCCGGCTACGCCGACGGCTCCCTGCTCGCGAGCTACCTGCACCTCCCCTTTGCCCAGAATCCCGCGCTCGCCGAGCGACTCGTTGCCCGCCTGCGCCCCCTTCCGAGCAAGCGATAAACCCATAACCCACGAATAAATCATGCATATCATGGAAGGATACCTGCCCGTCGGCCACGCGGTCGGCTGGTCCCTCGCCTCCGCGCCTTTTCTGGCGTGGGGCATCAAGAACCTCACGCGGCAACTGCGCGAACAACCCGAGTCGCGCCTCGTGCTTGGCGCGAGCGGCGGCTTCGCCTTCGTGCTTTCGGCGCTGAAGATTCCCTCGGTCACCGGGAGCTGTTCGCACCCGACCGGCGTCGGCCTCGGCGCGATCCTCTTCGGACCGGCCACGATGAGCGTGCTCGGCTTCGTCGTCTTGCTCTTCCAAGCGCTGCTGCTCGCGCACGGCGGGCTCACGACTCTCGGCGCCAACACGTTTTCGATGGCGATCGTCGGCAGCTTCGTCGCCTACGGCATCTACCGCGGCGGCGCGGCCATGAAACTGCCGGGCAACCTCTCGATCTTCCTCGCCGCCACGCTGGGCGACCTCACGACCTATGTCGTCACCTCGCTCCAGCTCGCGCTCGCGTTTCCCGACCCTGTGACCGGCTTCGCTGGCTCAGCCGCGAAATTCCTCGGCATCTTCGCCGTCACCCAGATCCCGCTGGCGATCAGCGAGGGCCTGCTGACCGTGCTCGTGATGAACCTGCTGCGCAGCCACGCCGGTGAACAAATCGCGCAGCTCGTCCCCGCGCTCAAGGGAGGTGCCCGATGAAAAAACAAAACCTGCTGCTCCTGCTCGGCGTGATCGTGCTCGGGCTGATTCCGCTCTTCACCGTGAAGCCCGCTCATGAGGGCGACGAAATCTTCGGCGGCGCTGACGGACAAGCCGAGGGCGTCATCACCGAGATCCGTCCCGACTACAAACCCTGGTTCGCCCCGTTCTGGGAGCCGCCCAGCGGCGAGATCGAGAGCCTGCTCTTCGGACTCCAGGCCGCCATCGGCGCCGGGGCCGTGGCTTTCTGCCTCGGCTATTACCGCGGACGCCGCAGCGCCGCCAAACCCGCCGATGCTGCGCTTGGTTGACACCTGCGCCTGCGCCAACCGCTGGCGCGCGCACAGCGAGGCCGTCGCACTTTTTTGCTGCGGCCTCATGCTGTGCGCCCTGCTGGCGCCCCCGTGGCCCGGTGCCACACTCGTGTTGCTCACTGCCATGATCGCGGCGACCGCCGGCGCACGCGTGCCGGCCAGTGCCTACGTCCGCGCCCTGCTGCTGCCGCTCGGATTTCTGGCGACGAGCGCCGTCGGCCTCTGTTTCTCGCTGAGCTGGGCCGATGGCCTGCACCTCGCCTACAGCGCCGACGGCGCACGCACCGCCTGGCAGGCCGGACTGCGCGCCCTGGCGGCGATCTCGGTCACGATGCTCTTCGCCTGCACCGTGCCGCTGCCGCAATGGCTGGCGCTGTTGCGCCGCCTCCGCACGCCCGAGGCCCTGCTCGATCTTATCCTGCTCACGTACCGGATGATCTTCCAACTCGACGAAGGGCTCGCCGCCATCCTGCGCGCCCAGCGCAACCGCCTCGGCTACGCCAGCGCACGCCGCGCACTGCACTCCAGCGGACTCGCCGGCGGCGCGCTCTTCATCCGCGCCATCGTGCGCTCGGCCCGACTGGAGCGCGGACTGGCCGCGCGCAACTATTCCGGCCGCCTCACCGTGCTGCTGGCGCCCTCCGCCACGCGCCCACGCCACCTGCTGCTCGCCGCGGCAGTCCCGCTCGCGCTCGCCCTTCTCTCCTGGCTCGCCTCACACCCCGTTTGAAAACCATGACACCGCTCCTCGAACTCCGCGCGATCCGCTACACCTACGCCACCGATACCTGCCGGCCGGGGCACCCGCGCCCGCCCGCGCTCGACGGCGTGGATCTGCAACTCCGCACACACTCACGGCTGGCGATTCTCGGGGCGAATGGTGCGGGCAAATCGACCTTGCTCCTGCACCTCAACGGCACGCTGCGCCCCTCCTCCGGCGAACTTCTCCTCGATGGCAGCCGCTTCGACTACTCACGCAGGGGCCTCACCACGCTGCGCCAGCACGTGGGGCTCGTGCTCCAGGAGCCGGACGACCAGCTCTTCGCCGGCACGGTGCGCCAGGACGTTTCCTTCGGCCCGCTCAACCTCGGCCTGTCCGAGGCAGAGGCATCCGCACGCGTCGAGGCTGCACTGGAGGCGATGGATCTAACCACGCTCGCCGACCTGCCCCCGCACCAGCTCAGCCACGGGCAACGCAAACGCGCCGCCATCGCCGGGGCGCTTGCGATGCGCCCGCGCCTGCTCGTGCTCGACGAACCCACGGCCGGGCTCGACCCGCGCGGCATCGACGAACTCGCCCACCAGCTCGACCTGCTCCACGCCCGCGGCATCGCCCTCGTGCTGACGACACACGATATCGACTTCGCGCACCGCTGGGCTCGTGAGGTGGCCATCGTGCAGGAGGGGCGCATCGTCGTCCAAGGCGCGCCCGATCCGATCCTCGGCGACTCCAGGCTGATGCACACCGCCGGCCTGCGCCTGCCCATCGCCCTCGCGATCCGCCAGGCCCTCGCCGCCGAGACGACCGCCCGCCCAGTCGCCGACGCGGTCTGAGCGGGGCTGCACGCTGGACAGTCGGTGGCCACGCACCACGACCACACGAGGCGACCGCCTAGAGCCGCTTTTGTTTGATCTCGTGAAATGCGTAGAAAAGTCCGGGCAGGCCGAGGAGCGAGAGCCAGCCGGCGTGCGGCAGGAGGCGGATCGTCGTGCCCACCCAGGTGTGCGCCGAGAGGCGCGCCCACTCCGCGCCATCGTTGGCGAGCGCCGCCAGGGCCACCCCGCCAAACGCGGCCTTCGAGGCCACGGCCAGCGCACCGATCGCGAGGTGATGGGCCAGCGCGCAGCCTCCGATGGCGAGCCCCCAGCCGAGCGCCAACGCCCCCACTGAGAAGACGCCGATCGTG
>MWDT01000224.1 GCA_002070825.1 Verrucomicrobia bacterium ADurb.Bin122 | reverse complement strand
TCGTCGGCCTCCTGAGCGGCCTGGGCGAGCAGGTTCATCTCTTCCACGACGGAGCGGAGCAGGGCGGACTCCACCTTGTTACGTTTAAGAATTTCGGCGACCTGGTTGATTTCGATTTTTGCCATGATGGAAATGAGAGTGGGCAGATGTACCTAAGTGCGGGCTTTGTTAAAGCACCTTTCGGCCTTCGCAGAGATTGATCAATTCAGCGAGCGCGAGGATATGGGGGCGCCGTCCGGCTCCCTCGCGGATCGTTTGCAGGATGCCCGCTTGTCGCAGCTTCCCCAGCAAGGTTGCCACCATCGGTGCGCTCGGCATCTCATCCAACTTGGTGAGATCGCTCGAGCGGAAGATGGGGCGGCTAAAGATAAAATCCAGCAGCGGAACGGCGAATTGTGAGTGCGTGAGGTCGAGTACCTGCCGTTTGAGGCGTTCGTAGAGATCTTGGATGGCTCGTGCTTTGACGGTGTTGGCCTCGGCCTGAGTCGCCACGCCATCGAGGAAAAAAGCGCACCAGCGTGTCCAGCCTCCGGGCGTTTGCCCGAGTTCGCGCAGGTGTGTGATGTAGGCCTCGCGGCGGGCTTCGAAGTAGGCCGAGAGGTAGAAACAGGGCTGGCTCAGAATCTTTTTCTCGAAAAGGAAGAGAGGGATGACCATGCGGCCGAGGCGACCGTTGCCATCCACGAAAGGATGGATGATTTCGAATTGTGCGTGCAGGAGTGCCAATTGGATGAGCACGTCCGGTGCTTCCGAATGCCAGTAGGCTTCCCATCGATCCAGATGCGATTGCAGACCAAGTGGGGACGGCGGCACATAAACGGCCTGCTCGATGGGGCTGCCTGCGGTGCCAATCCAATTCTGAACGGTGCGAAATCGTCCGCGCCCCTTGTCGAAGCCGCGCACGCTATCCATCAGGGTCTCGTGCAGCGCGAGCAGCGAGTTTAGGCAGAATGGGCGGTCCCGCAAAAGCCGTTCGCCTTGGCGCAACGCTTGCCGGTAGTTCATGATCTCCCGGATGTCGTCGCGGCGCGATTGGTCGACGGGCGGTTCGCCCGCTTCGAATTTCAGCACGTCTTCGAAGTCGGCCTGCGTACCTTCGATTTTAGAGGAGAGCACCGCTTCCTGCGTCGTAATCGGGGACAATAGGATGTCGGGATTGGGAATTCCGTAAAACAGCCCTTCCAGTGTGGCGACCGCCCGGTTTGCCCTGCCGACAGCTGGCATCAGCGCCAACAGATCGAGATCTCCGGGCGGAAGCGCTTCTGGTTCAAAGGGGAGCATCGTGCTTAATTTTGTCTGAACTCTACTAACCACAACGTGGTTTGTTTAAAGTTAAAACGTTTTTACTTAAAATAACGGTCATTTTCTCCTAGCCGGCTTAATACAACAGCGGCCTGGGGACGTTCGTTACATGGGCGGGCATTTTGCCATGGAAACGGAAAGGGATTTGCCCACGAATGAGCACGCAATGGATGCGAATGTAAAGGCCGGGCAAAATCCCGAGGAACTCTTCGATGTGGTCGATGCGCAGGATCGCGTGGTCGGCCAGGCGCCGCGCCGTGAGGTGCACGCCAAGCAGTTGCGCCACCGTGCGGTGCACGTGCTGGTGTTCGACGAGAAAGGCGCCGTGTTTCTCCAGAAACGCGCGATGGGCAAGGATAGCTGCCCCGGCACGTGGGATTCCTCGTGCTCGGGCCATCTCGACGCCGGCGAGGACTACGATGCCGCCGCGGTGCGCGAGCTGCGCGAGGAGATCGGCCTGGAGTGCGCCGAGAAGCCGGAGCGCTGGCTGCGCCTGTCGGCTTCGGAAAACACCGGCATGGAGTTCGTCTGGATCTACCGCATGCAGAGCGAGGGGCCGTTTACGCTCAACGAGGCGGAGATTTCCGAGGGCGCGTGGTTTGCCCCCGACGAGATTTCCGAAGGCATCGTGGAAAACCCCGACGCCTACGCGGGCTCCTTCCGCTATTTCTGGCCGCGGGTGCGCGACGAGTTGCCGTGAGCCGCGCGGCGCCTGCCGCCGGCGCGCCGACCTAGCGCTCTTCGCAGAGGCGTTTGATCTCGGCGAATTGTTTGGGCGAGAGCAGGCGGCGCGGCACGCGTTTGTCGGCCTCGAAGAGCAGGCGATCCCAGTCGTCGTCGTTGGGCGTGTGTTTCTCCCACGAGGTGTGGTGGCCCTGCTTGCGCGTCCACGCGATGTTGCCGCCGTGCACCTCGACGTTGACCTGATATTTGCCCGACTCGTCTTTATTCCACCAACCGAAATCTGTCGCCATGCCGCATCAGTAGTGGGGCCGGGCCGGGAGGGAAGCGCGAAACGCGTCGCCGCCCGGAATCGTCGCCGGCCGGACGGGTGCAAAAAAGCCGGGGCGGTGAAGCCCCGGCGTGAAACGGTCGGCGGACCGCCGGCGGTTATTCGATGCCGGTGACGGCGAGATTGGCCGGGTGCTCGATCGAGTACTTGAGCGGAATCTCGCGCTTTTCGCCGGGCTTCAGGTCGAGGCGCCAGACGAGTTTGCCGTCCTCCTCCATCGTGACTTCCTTCGGCGCGGCCTTGGTGCCGGTGTCGCGCTCGGCGGGCGTGAGGATTTTCACGACGATCTTTTCGTCGCGCGAGAGCGGCACGCCTTCTTTGAAGACCACGCGCTCGGCGGTCTTCTTGTTGTTGGTGACGGTGACGAGCACCTCGTAGGTCGTGCGGCGGCCGCTGGAGGTCAGGCCGGTGTCTTCGGTGAAGCGGTTGACGAGTTTGCGTTTGATGGCGACGCCCTCGTCGGCGCCGAGCGCGAGCTCGAACTTCTCGCCGGACATGACGGTCTTGAGCTGGCTGGTGGCGACGAAGGTGCCGTCGAGGAACGTGTTCATCGCGCCGGCGAGCAGCGGGTAGTCGGAGGTGTTGGTGGTGTACGCGCTGAGGAACGCGGCTTCGCGGACCTTGGGCGTGGCCTGGTACTGGAGGTTGGCGGCGAGCTTGAAGGTCGTGATGCCGACCTTCTGCGTGGAGTTGTCCGACGCGAGCGTGACGGCGACCGGAATCTTAAAGGTGGCGCTGGTGGCCGTGGACTCGACGGCGGCGGAGATCGTGGCCGCTTCGACGATGGGACGTGGCGCGGGCGCAGCGGCTTTGGCCACGAAGTTGCCGGCGAACTCCTGCATCGGGGCGGCGGCTTCATCGGCCATCATCATTTTATCGCGTCTCATCGCGGCCATAGGGCGCGCCTGCATCACATCCACAATCCACGGAGCGAGCTCGGGGGCGCCGCCGCCCATCGAGGGGCGCGCGGTGGAGAGCGTGAGGGCGACGGCTTTCCAGTCTTCGCCGGTGTTGTTGCGGACGACGCCGAAGTAGGTGAGCTCGACGGCGCGTTCGTCGGTGCGCAGGCGGGCGTCGTAGGCGGGCGACCAGGCGGCGCCGGGCAGCGCGTAGCTGAGCGCGAGATCGAGCTGGCCGGTCGAGGCGGCGGCGATGCGCACGGTGACGGTTTTCACGCTGCGGCCGCCGGCGCCGCGCAGCTCGTTGAGCTGTTGTTGCACGGCTTCGATCTTGGCCTGGAGCGCTTCGCGTTGGGTGTCGAGCGCGGCGCGGTCGCTGGAGACCTGGGCGCGTTGGCTGGTGAGAAACGCGAGGAGCTTGGCGAGTTCGTCGAGGGAGGCGCGGGGCGTCTCCTTGGCGGGCGGCGCGGTGAGCGCGCCTTCGATGCGGACGAGCGACTGCTCCTGCTGGTCGAGGAGTTTGCCGGAGTCGTCGAGGCCGCGCGTCTGTTTTTCGAGGCCGCGGAGCTCGTCTTCGAGGGTTTTGACGCGGTCGTTGGGCGTGAAGTCGAGGTAGGTCGCTTTGGCGGCGACGTCGAGGATGGTGACCTGTGCGGTGCCGCGGCCGGAGACTTGGAGCGACTGCTCGACGAGTGTGGCGGGGAGGTTGTTGAACACGAGCTCCTGCTGGCCGGTGGCGGCGATGTCGAGTGTGGCGGTGCGCGTGACGACGGCGCGGTCGGCGTAAACGGTGACGGCCGAGATGCGCGAATCGGTGCCGGCGGCAAACGCTGGCAGGAGCGCGCCGAGGAAAAGCCCGAGAAGGGCGAAGAGACGATTGGGATGGCTGGGTTTCATGAGAGCGTGGTCAATGAGAGCGTTGCAGGGGTAAAACGTTCCGGGCGCGGTTTTCTTAGGCGATCACCAGGCGTCGGAGCGGAAAGGGGCGGCGGGCAGACCGGAGCCGTTGAAAAGATTGGCGCCGGGCGCGCCGGTCCAAGCGTAGCGCACGGCGACGGGGTTGGGCACCTGGCGGGAGCTGACGAGGAGTGTGGCGCCGTCGAGCCGACCTTCGGCCGGGTAGAATCGGCGGTCTTCGCCGGCGAGCAGGAGCGACTGCACGGGGCGGTCGTGGGCGATGAGGCCGGTGTCGGCATGCGTGAATCGTAGGCGCATGGCGGAGCCTTCGCGAGTGGCGCTGACGAAAACGGGGCCGGTGTAGTCGCAGGGTTGGTGGTAGGTGGCGGCGCG
>MWDT01000223.1 GCA_002070825.1 Verrucomicrobia bacterium ADurb.Bin122 | reverse complement strand
GCGACGCGGCGGCACCTTCACCGTCTGGCAACGCAACAGCACCGGCGCGCGCCCCGGCCTAAACTCGATCAGCGCCAGACCCGACCCGCGCAGCGACGGATCGATCCCGAGCACCTGCCCGGCAAACGCGGTCTTGGCGCGCACGCCCGCAGAGAGCGCCGCTGTCGGCGCCGCGTTGCGCGGCACGGCCACCGCCGCCGGCATCGGTTTGCCCGCCAGTTTCGCCGCCCACATCTGCCGTACGTTCATGCGCGCCATATAAAGTCTCCCGTTTCAGCTCCCGCCTTTCGACGACCCACCCGACAACGCCGCCAGCGCGCCGAGCCCGCAATACACCGAGCCGGTCACGAATCGCTCGCCCTGCCGGAAAAAACGTCGCCCTTGCAACCAGCGCCCCACGCTCCCGGCCAGCAGCGCGTACATCGAGTCGCTGACGACCGCCATCACCACGAAAAGCAGCCCGAGCGTGAGCAATTGCAGCCAAGCCCAGCCGCGCGCCGGATCGACGAACTGCGGCAGAAACGCCAGGAAGAACAACGCCGTCTTCGGGTTGAACACGCCCACCACCACGCCCTGCGTCCACACGCGCCGCAGCGACTCCGGCGCAAACACCGCCTCGCCCGCCGCCGGTGCGCGCCCGACGATTTTTTTGATTCCCAGCCAGATCAGGTAGGCCGCGCCCGCGTATTTCACCGCCGCAAACGCCATCGCCGACGAGGCCAGCATGGCCGACAACCCCGCCGCCGCCGCGACCGCATGGACCGCGTTGCCCACACCCACCCCGAGCACGGAGACCAGCCCCGCCGCCCGGCCCTGGCTCATGCTCCGCGCCACGATATAAAGCACCGCCGGCCCCGGCGTGAGGATCAACGCTGCCGACGCAGCCAGAAACAAAAGGAATTGGGTGGGATCGAACATGCTTCGATTAACGGCACACGCGTTGATACCGCCCACCGTCCCCAAGCCAAGCCCGCGCTCCAGTCCGCCGTAGCGCAGGCTTCCAGCCTGCTTTTCCCGTGCAGGCTGGAAGTCTACGCGACCTTCACTCTGCGCCCTGACCTTTCCAGCATTCATCTGCGCCCCTCTGCGTCATCTGCGGATTCCCAGATTCTGTGCCATGATCAGTTCCGCGCTGCCTCAAAGTAGGTGATTGCCTCAAGTCCCCGCAGAAGAGATAAATCCGCAGATGTCGCAGATGCACACAGAGGAAACCAGCCAGCGCGACCCAGAGACCTACGCCGTGATTGGTGCAGCGATGGCGGTCCATTCGGAGCTCGGCCACGGCTTTCTGGAAGCCGTCTACCAGGAGGCATTGGAACGCGAATTTGTCGCTCGCGGGATTCCTTATATACGGGAGCACACGCTGCCGATCCACTACCGAGGCCAGCCTCTTCTCACCGGCTATCGCGCGGACTTTGTCTGTTTCGGGTCATTGATCGTGGAGCTCAAAGCACTGGCACGCCTTTCGGGCGTGGAGCAGGCACAAGTCATCCACTATCTGAAAGCCTCCAGCCTGACAAAAGCGCTGCTGCTGAACTTCGGCGCGCCCCACCTCGAGTACAAGCGGCTCGTCTTCAATCTGTGCCCTTCTGCGTCATCTGTGGATTCCTTTGATCATGAGCCCTGAGCAGCCCCTCGCTGCCGCACTGCAGATGATCACCAAGTCTCCGTAGAAGCGATAAATCCGCAGATGTCGCGGATGTACACAGATGAGGCCCGCCACCGCGCCCTACCTCGAGTACAAACGGCTCGTCTTTAATCTGCGTCCCTCTGCGCCATCTGCGGATTCCTCGTCTTGATCGATCATCCACGCGTGCCATTCCGCCCTGCCTCCACACGCAGACTTGCGTAAGCCGCTGATCGGGGATTGAGCTTTCCCCACCGGCTCACCGCGCTTCCGGTTTGCCAGGTCTTTTCCCAGCCCGCCCCACTCTTCTTCCATGGCTCGTTCCCGCACCGCCGCTCCCCAAAACACCGCCGCCGCTGTCGTTCTCAGCAGCATCGAATGACAAACCTTCAGCGACCAAACCCTCAAGCAACTCCAAGAAGCCCAAGCGACCGAGTGAATCGCACCTCATAAACGGACCGAGAAATGGAATTCCCAAAAACCGAACCTTCAGCCAGTAACAAAGGCACTCCGAAAGATGATCAGTCGCTAATGGCAGCCGATGTCGAGGCGGCCTTGACGCAGATTTTCAAGCCGAACAAACGAAACATCTGTTTGGCGACGATGCTTGGCACTGTATTGATTCTGATCCAGTGCGTGCGCGCAGGCTACTTACCCGAGTTTGACTGGAGTTCGGGCGCTGGGGCAATCGTGCTGGTTGCAGTGCTGGCGCTCTCCCTGGTCGGGATGCTGTTTTTGACACTTTGTGTTGCATTGCCAGGGCTGCCATTAGCAAACGAACGTAAAGCCATTCTAATGCAATATATTGGATCAATAGCCCTTTCATCCCTATGGATGGCCATATTATTTGGGGTGTTCACGTTAGCAGAGTCATCAAAATGGTTAGGTTGGTTTTGCCACGGCCCATGGGGATTTGTGCGTGTGCTGGTTACCCTCTGGGGGCCTATTATGCTCGCGGCTTGGTATATGGCATATGATTCAAGTTCGAAATCTACTGTGAACGATAGCTCGCAAGGCCCCTTCAAAAAATGGTGGGAGCATGCAAAAAAATGCGGTCCATATATCCGTGGTCTCGGGATGGTTCCTTTCGCATATGGTTCATTGTTTTGGGTTCTATTTCAGGGGGCTGAACACGACTGGGGAAGCTGGGAGTATTGCACGATAACACCGGCCATAGTGGTGATTCTGGTAAATGCGGTCGTGCTCTTACGCCCACGACAACCTCTGGTGTATGTTTCGGTGGCCGCATTCATCTTCGCGCTACTTTGTGTCCCGGCTTCGAGTGGTTCATTTTCGATACTCGGGCTTGGTGGTCGAACCGTGGAGTTCTATTTGGAAAAGTCCGAGTATGCTGCTGATCTTGCACGAGGAAATATGATCCCGGCGTCTGCGGATGCCCAAGGGAAACTCTATCAAGTCTACTTGCGTCTTCGCCTCGGTTCGGAGGTCGCAATCTCGGCCGATGGGAAGGGATGGGGGCGTGAGGCAAATGTGGTGGCGATCCCGCGTAACGCGATACGTGGACTGCGCTTCGTACCGCCAACGACAAAGAATGACAAAAGGCCCTCTGCAGTGGAGGCAAAGAATCCCTATCACTTGATCGCGGCGTCGAAGCAATGGGCGTTACAACAAGCGGCGGAACGATACATAGATATTCGCGAGGAAAAATGGAAGGCCGACCAAAAGTCGGGCTTATCGGTCGCCCAAGCCGATTGGCTAAAATGGGCACGCGAGACGACGACGCAATTGGCCCCATTTGCCTACGGATATCCAATACTACCAGATGCCAAGCAACCGGTGCTCGACAGTGGTGCCACTGATCAATCTGAGAAAACCAGACGCGATCCCGCTGCGGCGTCTCCCCAACCATGACCAAGTCCTGATTCTCATTCCATGCATCTCGACAAATCCACTGTCGAACATGCCGCGCTCAAGTTATATAGTAGCGCCATCAGTAACCGCGTACACCATGGGCCGGAGACGACGCAACGAGGCCAGTAAAGCCGAAGCCATTGCCAAAGCGGCCGTGGGCGGCGTGCTCCTGTTGGCGATTTTGATCGGTGGAGTACAAAAGCTGCCGGCGACACTCGCTTGGATGGGGAAGCTCGCGCTGGTGGGGTTGATGTTGCTGCTCGGGCTAGCCGGACTCGGCTGGGTGGCGTGGATGAGCTGGCGTTTGTGGCAGGAGAAACGCACCGAAGAGGCGGAATGGGACACGCACAAGTCCACGCCCTCGCCGGCGCCCAACCCGGTCGCCGCCCTGTCGTTTGACGAGCCGTTGCCCATCCTGCCTGTCGTCACGCTTTCGACGGCGCGCACCGAAGCGCCTCCGGTCATGGCCAGATCAGCCGCCTCACGAGTCATAAAACTGGAAGCGGAGCCCACGCCGTGGAGCGAGGCGCTGGTTTACCAACGCTTGCAGGAGATCGACTGGTACCAGTTCGAGAAATTTTGCGCGGCGGTGCTCGGTGCGGAGGGGTTTGCCGTGGAGCGGCTCGGTGGTGCCCAGCCGGATGGAGGCGTCGATCTGATCGCATCGAAAGACGGCCGGGCCGTCCTGGTGCAGTGCAAGCACTGGCACACCTGGGAGGTGAAAGAAAAAGTCGTGCGCGAGCTGCTCGGCAGCATGACGCATCTCCAGTATAGCGAAGCCGCGATCTACACCTTGAAAGGTTGGACCGCTCCGGCGGCCGAGCTCGCCCGGCAGCATGCCATCGAGCTGGTCGATGGGCGCGCATTGGCCAGGCGCGCCGCACGGCAGTTATCCCCCGAACGGTTGGAGTCGCTGCTAAAGACCGGGGAGCACCACTGCCCGAAGTGCGAGGCCCCGATGGTCCTGCGCACGGGAGATTTCACGCCCTTCTGGGGTTGCTCGCGCTATCCGCGCTGT
>MWDT01000222.1 GCA_002070825.1 Verrucomicrobia bacterium ADurb.Bin122 | reverse complement strand
GAGGACCACAACGAGGTGAGCATGGCCAGCGTCTGGGTGAGCGAACTCGCGCTGGTATTGCAGCAACGCCATGACGTGGGGAAACAGATCGGTTTCGTCCTTCGAGCCGGCAGCGGCGAGCCGGTCGCCGGTGCGAAGGTGCGCGTCTGGCAGCAGGATCGTGAAGGACGTTTCAAGGCGGCCACGCCGCTCACCTCTGACGCGGATGGTCGCTTCGAAGTCGTTTCCAAGGACCGTGAAGTCGTGTTGCTCGCCGAGCACGGCGGCTACGCGGTGCCGAGTCTGCGTGCGTTTCAGACTTATGCGCGCGACGACCGCGACCGAACCGAAACGCATACGGCGTTTTTTACCGACCGCGCGATCTATCGTCCCGGCCAGACGATCAACTACAAGGGCATCGTGATCCGCTACGACCAGACCGCCGGCAAATACTCCGCCGTCGCGAAGCAGAAACTCACGATCGTCTTCAAAGATCCCAATGGCCAGGAGATCGCCCGCACCGAGCAGAGGTCGAATGACTACGGCTCGTTTAGTGGCGTGTTCACCGCGCCGCGCGACCGCGTGACCGGACAGATGCGGATAGTGGCCGAAGGCGCCTATCTGGGAGATGCCCAGTTCAACGTCGAGGAGTACAAACGGCCGAAGTTCCAAGTCGCCCTCGAAGCGCCGAAGGAGCCTGCGAAGCTCGACGGCTCGGTCGTCCTGACCGGCAAGGCTAATGCGTACACCGGCGCGGCCATCGGCGGCGCCAAGGTGAAGTGGCGCGTGGAGCGCGGCGTGCAGTTGCCTCGCTGGTGCTGGTGGTGGCAGCCGCCGGCCAGCAAGGCCGTGGCGCATGGCACCGCCGTCACCGCTGACGACGGCTCGTTCAAGGTCGAGTTTACCGCCACGCCAGACCGCACTGTGCCGGCGAAGAACGATCCGGTGTTCAATTACACGATCCACGCCGATGTGACCGACACGACTGGGGAAACGCGTTCGCAGGACACGACCGTGCGCGTGGGCTACACGGCGCTCCAGGCGACTTTCAGCCTGCCCGAGTGGAACACTGCCGAAAAACCGGTCGAGATCGCCGTGGGCACCGCCACACTCGGCGGCCAGCCACTGCCGGCCGAGGGCGTTTTCAAAGTTTACGCGCTGCAACAACCGTTCGCCGTCGAGCGAGCGCCGCTCCAGCGCGGGCAGCATTGGTGGTGGAGCGGCGAGGGCGAGCCGCAGCCGGACGCGACCAAGCCCGAATCGTGGGCACTGGGCGCGGTCGTGGTCGAACAGCCGTTTAGCACGACGGCGGAAGGCCGCGTGGTGATCCCGGTGCCGCTGAAGGCCGGGCTCTACCGTGTGGTCGTCGAGACGAAGGACGGCTTCGGCAAGCCGGTGACGGCGCGCGAGACCTTCGAGGTGATCGACCCGGCCGCCACGCGCTACGACGTGAAGGTGCCGAATCATTTCGTCGCGCCGAAGTGGTCGGTTGAGCCGGGCGAAGCGTTCACCGCGATCTGGGGGACGGGCTACCCGAGTGGTCGCGCGTTTGTGGAGGTCGAGTGCAACGGGCAGGTGCTCCAGCGCTACTGGACCAAGGGCCCGCGCACGCAGGAGGTGATCACGCAGACGCCCTCCGAAGCGATGCGCGGCGGCTTCACGGTGCGTGTGACCTACGTGCGCGAGAACCGAGCCTACTTTAACCAGCGGATTGTCGATGTGCCGTGGACGAACAAGCAGCTCACGGTGAAGTGGGAGAGCTTCCGCTCGAAGCTCCAGCCCGGCCAGAAGGAGACATGGACGGCAGTGATCTCCGGGCCCGATGCGGAGCGCGCGAGCGCCGAGATGGTCGCCGCACTCTACGATGCCTCGCTCGACCAGTATGCGTTGCACGGCTGGCCCGCCGGCTTTGGTGTCTTCCGCCGGGAGTTGGTTCTCCTTAGTTCGGAGTTCCAGAACGCACGGGAGGATTTTAGTCGGTTTCAAGGCTGGTGGAAGGTTGACCACCACAGCTCGTTCTGGCGCTACCGCGCATTCCCCTCAGAGATCGTGTCCGATGTCTGGGGCTGGCAGTATGAGCGCCGCAAGGGGATGATGATGGCGATGCCGAGTGCGCCTGCGGGCGGCGGTGATGGTGAGATCCAGCTCAGCCCTTTCGAGCTGTCCGCAGAAGACGAGGGTGCTGGTGGCTATAAAGCGACCGCGACGCTCGCTGGCACGCGCCTCCGCACGGAGTTGAAGGATATCGCGTCGGCGGTCTCGGTCGTGAACCAGCAGCTTCTCGCGGATCAGGCTAGTGGTGTTGTTTGGGACTACTACAACAAGTTGGAACCTACGCCCAAGCCCGACCTCTCCAAAGTCGCCGCGCGGAAGAATCTCAACGAGACCGCGTTCTTCTTCCCGCACCTGACGGCGGGGGCGGACGGCACGGTGCGGATGACGTTCACGATGCCGGAGGCGCTCACCGAGTGGAAGTTCCTCGGCTTCGCGCACGACGCGCAGCTCCGCGCCGGGTTGCTCACCGGCAAGGCCGTCACCGCGAAGGATCTCATGGTCGAGCCCAACCCGCCGCGCTTCGTGCGCGAGGGCGACGCGATCGAGTTCACCGTGAAGGTGAGCAACCAGAGCGACCAGCCGCAGCAGGGCACGGTGCAGCTCACCTTTGCCGACGCCGCCACGCAGCAGTCCGTCGATGCCGCGCTGGGGCTCGGCGCGACTGAGCAGGCGTTTGACGTGCCGGCGAAGCAGTCGCGCAGCTACGCGTGGCGGATCGCCGTGCCCGACGGGCTCGGTTTCCTCACGTACAAGGCCGTCGGCGCCACCGCGCAGGCCAGCGACGGCGAGGAGGGTTTCCTGCCCGTGCTCAGTCGTCGGATTCTGGTCACGGAGTCGGTGCCGCTGCCGATCCGAGGCAAGCAGACGAAGACGTTTACCTTCCCGAAGCTGCTCGCGAGCGGCAAGTCCGACACGCTTCGCCACCAGTCGCTCACGGTGCAGATGACCTCGCAGCCGGCGTGGTACGCGGTGATGGCGTTGCCGTACCTGATGGAGTTTCCGTACGAGTGCAGCGAGCAGGTCTTCAACCGGCTTTACGCCAACGCGCTCGCGCGCCACATCGCCAACTCCGATCCGAAGATCCGCCGCGTGTTTGACCTGTGGAAAGCCACGCCGGCCCTCGACAGCCCGCTCACGAAGAACCAGGACCTGAAGTCGGTCCTGCTCGAGGAGACGCCGTGGGTGCGCGAGGCGAAGAACGAGAGCGAGGCGCGCCGCAACGTGGGCCTGCTCTTCGACGCCAACCGGCTCGACGCGGAGACCGCCGCCACGCTCAAGAAGCTGGCAGACCAGCAGCTCGACGGCGGGCTCTGGCCGTGGTTCCCCGGCGGCCGGGAAAACGAGTACATCTCGCTCTACATCGTGACCGGCTTCGGCCGGCTGCGGCACCTCGGCGTCGAGATCGACGTGGCGCCGGCGGTGAAGGCGCTCGGGGCGCTCGACGCGTGGATGGAGCGCCGCTACCGCGAGATCCAGCGGCTGCCGAATCCCGAGCTGTACGTGCCGGATCACGAGGAGGTGATCTACCTCTACGGACGCAGCTTCTTCCTCAAGGACCAGCCGCTCGCCGACGGGCACCGCGCGGCGGTGGACTTCTTCCTCGGGCAGATGCGCAAGTTCTGCCTGAAGACCGATTGCCGGATGTGCCAGGCGCAGGGCGCGCTCGCGTTGCAACGCTTCGGCGACACGGCCACGCCGCGCGCCATCCTCGCGTCGCTCAAGGAGCGCAGCGTGAGCCACGAGGAGCTGGGGATGTTCTGGCGCGACACCGAGCTGAGCTGGTGGTGGTACCGCGCGCCCATCGAGACGCAGGCGACGATGGTCGAGGCGTTCGCCGAGGTCGGGCAGGACACGCAGGCCGTCGACGATTGCCAGGTGTGGTTGCTCAAGCAGAAGCAGACGCAGGATTGGAAGACCACGAAGGCCACGGCCGACGCGATCTATGCGCTGCTGCTCGGCGGGCGAAACCTGCTCGGCAGCGATGCGCTCGTCGAGGTGGCGCTCGCTGGCTCTGCGATCAATCCCGAGCACGTGGAGGCCGGCACCGGTTTCTACGAGCAGAAGTTCGCCCCCGCCGCGATCAAGCCCGCGATGGGCGAGATCACGGTCAGGAAAACCGACGACGGCGTGAGCTGGGGCAGCGTGCATTGGCAGTACCTCGAAGACATGGCGAAGGTCACGCCGCACGAGGGCACGCCGCTCAAGCTCGTGAAGACGCTCTGGACGAAGCAGACGACGGCCAAGGGCCAGGAGCTCGTGCCGGTGCGCGGCCCAGTGGCCGTGGGCGACGAACTGGTGGTCCGCATCGAGCTGCGCACGGATCGCGACATGGAGTACGTGCACCTGAAGGACCAGCGCGGCAGCGGCACCGAGCCGGTGAACGTGCTGAGCCAGTACCGTTACCAGGACGGCCTCGCGTACTACGAGAGCACGCGCGACACCGCGTCGCACTTCTTCATCGATTACCTGCCGAAGGGCACGTACGTGTTCGAGTACTCGACGCGCGTGCAGCTCAAG
>MWDT01000221.1 GCA_002070825.1 Verrucomicrobia bacterium ADurb.Bin122 | reverse complement strand
GTTGTCGGCGCTCTCGATCCAGTCGATGCGCTCGACGGGGACGACCACCATGCGGCCTTCGTGGCGGATCAGGATACGTTGGAGGGTGGGGAGCACGGGCGGTTCGGCGGAAGGCATAGCGAGGACGTGTGAGTTTCGCTCTCTGTGACGGCGTGGGGCCGGGACTGGTTACGGCGAACGGGCGGAAAAGCGTGGCGATTGCGCGAATCCGCAAGGTCTGCAAAGCAGATGCGGCCAGGAGTTGGCATAATCGAGATTCTTCCATGACACCCAATCGCGCCACCACGCTGCACGACTACCACGAGCGCCTCAACCGCGTGCTCCTCTACATCGACCAACACCGGTCGGAGAAGCTCACGCTGGAAACGCTCGCGGCGGTCGCCTGCCTCTCGCCGTTTCACTTTCATCGCCTGTTCCGGGCGATGCTCGGCGAGCCGCTCGGACAGTATGTGCAGCGGGTGCGGCTCGAAACAGCGGCCTTCCAGTTGCAGAGCTCTCCCCGCGAGGTGATCGAGATCGCGCTCGACGCGGGGTACGAGAGTGCGGCGGCGTTTAGCCGCGCGTTTGAGCAACGATTCGGCGTGTCGCCCACCGATTGCCGTGCCGCGCACCGCTTCGAGCTGCGGGTGCGGGCGGCGCAATTCGTCAACACGTCCTCCGTTATGATCACTCCTCGCATCGTCACCCGCCCCGAGACGCGGGTGGCCTATATCCGCCACACCGGCCCGTATGCCAGCGTCGGTTCGACCTGGGAAAAACTCTGCGCCTTCGCAGGCCCGTGCGGCCTGCTCGGCCCGCAGTCGCAGTTCCTCGGGATCAGTCTCGACGACCCGCGCATCACCGCCGAAGACAAGACCCGCTACGACGCGTGCGTGACGTTGTCGCGCGACCTCGCGCCGTCCGGCGAAGTCGGCGTGCAAACGGTGCCCGGCGGGCGCTATGCGGTCTTCCTCCACGCCGGTCCCTATGACGGCCTCTCGGCGACGTACGACGCGATCTTCCGCGATTGGCTGCCGGCCAGCGGCGAGTCGTTGCGCGACCAGCCGGCCTTCGAGGTTTACCTCAATACGTGCGACCACACGCCGCCGGCGGACCTGCGCACCGAGATTTGGGTGCCGCTTCAGTGATTGTCGGCCAGTGCCGGGCAACGCGTTTGCCCGGCGCGGCTTTGGCGCGAGAGCCACGCCGCCCCGCCGTCGTCTTCGCCGGGGGCGTGGCTTTACCGTTTGACGCATCGGGCCGGGTGGCTACTTGGTCCGGCTCCGCCCGTTTGCCGGGCGATCCTTTGAACCGCGTCCACATCAAAACCTATGGCTGCCAGATGAACGAGCGCGACAGCGAGGCTGTCGCGGCGATGTTGCGCGCCCGCGGTTATCGGATCGTGGACGACGAAGACGACTGCGACATCCTGCTGCTCAACACGTGCAGCGTGCGCGATCTGGCGGAGCAAAAGGCCATCGGCAAGGCCGGTCACATGGCGGCCCGCAAGCGCCGCAATCCGCGCTTCATCCTGGGCGTGCTCGGCTGCATGGCGCAGAACCGCGGCGCGTCGCTGCTCGACCAGTTGCCCGACGTCGATCTGGTGATCGGCACGCAGAAGTTTCACCAGGTCGCCGGCTATCTCGACAATCTCCGCGCGGCGCGCGATGCGGGGCTGCCGGTCGGTCAGAGCATCGTGGACATCGCGGAAGAGGCGGGCTCGCAAAACGCGATCCGCGACCACGAATTGCAGGAACGCCAGGTGTCGGCGCTCGTCTCCATCCAGCAAGGCTGCGACATGCACTGCGCCTTCTGCATCGTGCCGAAGACGCGCGGCGACGAGCGTTCGCGGCCGATGGTGGATATCGTGGCGGAGTGCCGGACGCTCGTGGCGCAGGGCGTGCGCGACATCACGCTGCTCGGGCAGATCGTGACGAGCTACGGCCGGCGCGACTACGCACGCGACGGCGGACGGTCGGCCTTTGTGCAGTTGTTGGAAAAGGTCCACGAGATCGACGGGCTGGAGCGCATCCGCTTCACGTCGCCGCATCCGTGCGGGTTTCACCAGGACTTGATCGAGGCGTACGGACGCCTGCCGAAACTCTGCGAGTACGTGCACCTGCCGCTCCAGTCGGGCAGCAACCGCATCCTGAAGGCGATGCACCGGCCCTACACGCGCGAGCGTTACCTGGAGCTGCTGGCGGCGCTGCGCGCGGTGCGGCCAGACATGTATATCTCGACCGACGTGATCGTGGGTTTCCCAGGCGAGACGGAGGAGGATTTCGAGCAGACGCGCGCGCTTTTCGAGGCGGCCAACTACGACATGGCGTACGTTTTCAAGTACAGCATCCGCACCGGCACGCCCGCCGCCGAGCTCGGCGACCAGATCCCCGAGGAAGTGAAGGAGGCGCGCAACCAGACGCTGCTCGACCTGCTCGCCGCCAACTCGCGCCGTCGCAACGACGCGCTGCTCGGCACGGTGCAGGAAGTGCTCGTCGAGGGGCCGGACAAGAAGGGCCGCCGCTACATGGGTCGCACGCGGGGCAACCGCATCGTACATTTTGACGGGAGCGAGCGGCTCATCGGCCAGCTCGTCCCCGTGCGCATCACGCAGGTGACGGTGAGCGTGCTCTACGGAGAGCTCCAGTTGGCAGGCGTTTGAGTCGCTTGGGGAAGCGGGTGGGTTGTCTCTGTGTGGACGTGGTGACCGCCACGTCGGAATGCGCTGACGTGCTCGCGTGATGCAAAAAATCGTTCGAACACCGGACGGGAAAACGGCGCTGGCGGGGTTATGACAAGAGCCGATGGTTGAGTGCGTCTCCCCTATCCAGACTGAGGAGACCACGCCTCCGCGGCATGTCCTTCAATCCACAGGAGACCATGTCATGAATGCGACCCCATTGCCCCGTGTCCGTCCAATCCCGCTTGGCCGTTTGCTGGTGGCGTTGTTGCTGTTGTTGCCGCTGACGGCAGTGGCAGCCGAGAGCGCCGCGCCGGAGGGCGCCGTGTACGAGTTGCCGGAAAATCCCGATGAACTGCTGCGAGTTGACGATGAGATGCGCGCCTTTTTTGCGCCGCGCATTCCGCACACCTCCTCGGTGGAGCGGCGCATTGATGCGATCGTAGAGGCGGTGCTCGGAGATGATGGACTACGCTTCCGCTACGAGCCGAACGGACTCTACGATGTGCGTGAGACGTTTCGCCGGCGTGCGGGTAATTGCGTGAGCTACTCGATGTTGATCGTCGCGGTGGCGCGGGAGTTCAGAATCCCGGCGGAGTTCAACGAGGTCGACGTGCGGCCGCGCTGGAATCGTGCGGGGAAGCTGGTGCTCCGCACCGGGCACATCAACGTGCGCGTGCCGGAGCCGGGTGGCGACTTCGAGATCGACCTGAAGATGATGGCGAACTTTCGCGCCAGTGGTGGGATGGCCCGTGCTGTGAACGATGCCCGCGCTTTTTCGAGCATGTACACGAGTGCGGGGGTATTTCGGCTGGTGGTGGGCGATCCCGCCGGCGCCCTGCGACTGCTGGAGCGTGCGGTGCGCACGGACCCGCGTAACGCGACGGCTTGGTGCAATCTCGGCAATGCGCAGTGGGTCGTGGGCCGGCTCGGGGACGCGCGGCGGAGTTTCGAGCGCGCCGTCGCGGTGGACCCGGCCTCGCTGGCGGGGCTCAACGGTCTGGCACAAGTCCACCGCCGGACGGGCGATCTGAAGACCGCGGAGCGGCTGGACCGGCAGGTGAAGCGGTATCGCGACCGCAATCCGTACTACTTGTACTGGACTGCGCGCAACGAGGCGGCGGCGGGCCAGCTGGAGGAGGCACGCCGGCACTTGCGGCGGGCCATCCGCCTCAAGGACGACGAGCCTGAGTTTCATGAGTTCATGTCGGAGATCCGGAGCCGCATGGCGGCGGCGCCGGCTCCGGAGGCGAGGTCGGGTGGGACGGCGCTGGCGCCGCGGGAGAACCTGTTGGCTGTGCGCTGAGGCGGCAGGCGGTGCGGCCGGGGGAAATGCAAAAGAGCCTTTCCCTCGGCCGATCTTTCCGCCTTGTTGCCCGCTTATGAGTCTTTTTGCCGCGAATCTCGTCCTGGGTCTGCTGCTGGTCGCGCTGGGCGCGATGTTGCTGGGCGGCGGCGCGCGGATCGCGGCGGCGGTGCGGGCGTTTCCGCGCTCGCCGGTGGCGACGGCGGTGTGTTTTGGCGCGGCGGCGGTGTGGTTTTTGTACGTCGTCTGGAACATGCCGATGGCGGATTTTGGCGAATACCGGAAGCCGTTGTTCATCGGCTTTGCTGCGGTGGCGGTGCTTTCGGTGCGGTACGCGCCGGACTTTCTGGCGGTGCGCGGGCTGGCCGGGCTGATGCTGCTGGCTGCGTGGCCGTTGTTGATGGCGGGCTTCATGGACTATCGTCCGCAGGTTTACCCGCTGAAGGTGGTGGTGTACCTCGGCATCCTGCTCGGGATCTGGCTGGGCGCTGCGCCGTACCGGATGCGCGATGGGATCGTGTGGATGCAGGCCCGCGACGGGCGCACGCGCCTCGTCGGTGGCGGATTGTCGGCGGCGGGCGCGCTGCTTTGCGCGATGGCTTTTCTGGCTTAA
>MWDT01000220.1 GCA_002070825.1 Verrucomicrobia bacterium ADurb.Bin122 | reverse complement strand
CGTCGCCGGGGATCATGCCGTAGGTGGAAGGCGCGATCACACGCACCTTGGGCGCTCCCTGCAAGCGTTTGGCCAGCGCCTCTACGCGGGCCTGGCAGTCGGCGATCAGTTTCTCCGCGCGTTTCTCCGTCTCCGGGCCGAGTTCGCGAGCCAGCAGGCGCAGATTCTCATAGGCATCGTCGAGCGTCTTGTAGCGGTCGAGCACCAGCACGCGCACTCCGGCGCGGCGCACCTGCGTGACGAGCTCGGTACGGCTGTAATGGGTGAAGAGCACCAGCGTCGGGCGGAATTTCAAAACGCCCTCGACGTCGCACAGGTTTTCCACCTGCGGATAACGGGCCGCCTCGGCAGTCACTGCGGAATAGGCCGACTCGCGCGACAGATGGCTGAGGGCCGCGATCTGCTCCGGCTCGGCCAGGGCCAGCAAAAGCTCGTCGGTGCCGACCGTCTGCGACACGACGCGCACCGGCGCGCCGGTCGGCAAAGGGTTCTCCGCGCACAACCCCTCCCCCATCGTACAACAGATGAGAAAGAGAAATAAGAGGAGTCGGCGCGGAGGCGTCATGGCTAATAACGCAATTTAGAAGCGCCATTCCACGGCACCAAACACGCCGATGGGCAGCGCGGGGTAGCCGAAGGATTCCTCGTATTTCTCGTCGAGGACATTCTCGACGCGGGCCTTGATGCGAAGCTGGTCGTTGACGGCGTACGAAGCGTACACGCGGGCCGTCGTGTAATCCTCCATCTCAAGGGTCGCGGAGCGGAGTCGGTCAGCGACGATGTGCAGGCCGGTGCCGACCGTCCACTTGGAGTCGATCGCCCATTGGAGATCGGCGTCGGCAGTGTGGCGGGGCTTATAGGCGACACGCGTGTCGGCGGTGTCGTTGCGCACATCCAGATAGGTGTAGGCCGCGCGGAAGCTGACAGCCTTGGTCAACTGGAGCAGCACGGCATTCTCCACGCCCTGGGAAGTCGCGCGATTGATATTTCCGTAAACGTACATCCACGATCCGGAGACCGGCTGGGCGTCGATCATGTCGCGGAAACGGTTGTGGAAATAGGTCGAACTGAGCGTGACGCGGCCGTCCCAGAGATGCTGGTCGAAGCCGATATCCCAGCCGCGCGACTTCTCTGCGCGCAGGTCGGGGTTGGGGTTGTACCAGGACGAGCCGTAGCGCTCGGTCATCGAGGGCGCGTTGAAGCCCGTGCCATAGGTGGCGCGCAACTTGGTCTGCGTCGCCTCAATCCAGTAAGCCACACCCGCACGCCACGTGGTGGCGGAGCCGGAGGTGTTGAAATCGTCGTAACGAAGCCCGGCCGTCAGGGTCAGATTCTTCACCGGATGTGCATCGGTCGACAGATAGTACCCGTTGGCACGATCTGAAAGCTGCCCAGTGACGGTGGTCGAATCGAAATGCGACCACTCAGCATTGGCACCGGCGACCACCGTGGCCCACGAGGCGGCCTCCCAGGTGTTCTGCCAGTCGAGGATGCGGCGCGTGGTCTGATAATTGTCAGCGCCCCACGTGTCAGCCCAGTCATAAGTATTCTGATGCCAGCCGGCCGTCAGGCGCGACTTGAACGATTCGCCGACGCGCACCTGGCCGTAAACCGTGCCGAGGTAGTTGTCGGACTCGAGGTCGCCCGGATTGGAAGCGTATTGGAGAGCGTTGGGCTCCTGGAGATCGGCGTTCTGGCCGCGGAAGGTCACGCCCACGAGCGTGGCGGGCGTCGGCGTGTACTCGACGCGTGTCGAGTAGGTCCAGCGCTCGTAGTGGTTGTAGTCGCGATCGTTGTCCGTCTCGGAATAGCCCACCGAGGCGCTGTAGCCGAGATTCTGAGTGCCACCCGACTCGGTGACCGTGGAGCCCCAGCTTCCAAAGCTGCCGCCACCCACGACGATGCTGCCGGTAGGCGTGCCGCAACCATGCGCCGTGGTCAGCGAGATCACGCCGCCCATTGCGGAGCTGCCGTAGAGCGTGCTCTGCGGCCCGCGCAGGACCTCGACGCGGTCGATGCCGGCCAGATCGGCGCCGCCAAAGACACTCGCCATGTAGAAATCGTTTTGCCGCGTGCTCATCCGCACGCCGTCCACGATGAACAACGTCTGCGCCGAGCTGGAGCCACGCAGCGATACCGTGCTGCGCGAGCCCGCGGCGCCCGTGGTCGTCACGACGATGCCCGGCGTCTGCGCGAGCGCCGTGTGCAGATCGGTCACCTGCGAGTTGGCGAGGGTGGCCAGCGGCACCACGCTCACGCTGCTGGCCGTGTACTTCAAATCCTGCGGCGTGCGGGTCGCGGACACGACCATCGAGTCGAGCAACTCGACATGGTCGTCCGAGGACGCCGTTTTTTCTTGGGCAGCCGGGGCCGCCGCTTCCTGCGCGTGCGCAGCCGTGGCCAGCGTCGCCACGAGGGCGGACGCCAGAAGGAACCGTTCCGCAGAGCGGGACAGGGATGTGGAGGTCATGGATTGTGTTTCTCTTATCGGGTTAAGGTAAGAGCCAACCCACGACGTCCGGAACGTCGTGCGTACTGCTCTCACGCTTCATTTTTGCGATGAAGTTTTCGCGACCGGCGCACGCAAATCGCGCCAGCGCGTGAGCACTCAAGGACGAGTCTTCGGACTTCGCATGTGTCGTCCCTTGGCATCCGGGATCTCGAATTTGAGATCTCAGATTTACAAAAGGGCTGCCTCGCCTCCGCCTTCACCGGCTGCTGGCCGATTGGCTTTCCGCGCGTGTTCACCACGCGGTGGAGGTCTGGTCTGATGCGTTACCGCAGCGCAACTGTAGCCGATTCTCACGGCTTTCCCCGCTGCCTTGAGCGAGACAAAGAACGACGAACAAGCTCGGGACTTGAGCGATTGCCGCCCGGCGCTGGCAATGAATTTTTTCGCCACCTGCCTTCAAACGGCACCTATAATCATCACGAACAAGGCCATAAAATTTGCCGCCAGCCACACAAATCCTCATATTCAGATTTATTGATTTGTCTTATTGCCATTGGCCTTTTCCGGGCTCTCATTTGCCTTCGAAACTCATGTCCTCCGCGCGTCTCAAAGAATCCGCATCCTTCGCCGCCCTACGCGAGCTGTTCACCTCCCGCATCGCCATCCTCGACGGCGCGATGGGCTCGATGATCCAGACCTACAAACTCACCGAGGCCGACTTCCGCGGCGACCGTTTCGCGGCTCACCCGCACGACCTGAAGGGCAACAACGACCTGCTCTGCCTCACCCGCCCCGAAATCATCGAGGAAATCCACGGCCGCTACTTCGCCGCCGGCGCCGACATCGTCGAAACCAATTCCTTTAACTCCACCTCGATCTCGCAGGCCGACTACCAGACCGAGTCGCTCGTCACCGAGATCAACCTCGCCGCCGCTCAGGTCGCCCGCCGCGCCGCACGCACCGCCGAAGCCGCCACGCCCGGCCGCCGCTGCTTCGTCGCCGGCGCCATCGGGCCGCTCAACCGCACCCTTTCGATGTCGCCCGACGTCAACCGCCCCGATTTCCGCGCCGTCACCTGGGCGCAGGTCGTCACTGCGTACGCCGAGCAAGCCCGCGCGCTGCTCGAAGGCGGCGTCGATGCGCTGCTCGTCGAGACGATCTTCGACACGCTCAACGCCAAGGCCGCCCTCTTCGCCATCGAGTCAGTCTTCGACGAGCGCGGCGAGCGCGTGCCCGTGATGCTCAGCGCCACCATCACCGATCAGTCCGGTCGCACGCTCTCGGGGCAGACCGTCACCGCGTTCTACCACAGCGTGCGCCACGCGCAGCCGTTCTCCGTCGGCCTCAACTGCGCCCTCGGCGGCCGCCAGATGCGCCCCTACGTCGAAGAGTTGGCCAACCAGGCCGAGTGCTTCGTCACCAGCTACCCCAACGCCGGCCTGCCAAACGCCTTTGGCGCCTACGACGAACACCCCGCCGACATGGCCGCCGTGCTCGCCGACTTCGCCCGCGCCGGCTTCGTCAACATGGTCGGCGGCTGCTGCGGCTCCACGCCCGACCACATCCGCGCCATCGCCGCCGCCGTGCGCGGCATCGCTCCGCGCCGCCCCGTCGTCGCCGCGCCCGCCCTGCGCCTCAGTGGACTCGAACCGCTGACCGTCGCCTGAACCGCCACCCTCCACGCCCTTTTTCCGTGACCACTTCCGCCTCCTCTTTCCTCGTCGTCGGCGAACGCACCAACATCACCGGCTCGCCCAAATTTGCCAAAGCCATCAAGGCCGGCGACTGGGCCGCCGCCCTCGAAATCGCCCGCCAACAGGTAGCCAGCGGCGCCAACATCATCGACGTCAACGTGGACGAGGCGCTCATCGACGGCGAAGCCACGATGGTGAAATTCCTCAACCTCATCGCCGCCGAGCCCGACATCACCCGCGTGCCCGTGATGATCGACTCCTCGAAATGGTCCGTCCTCGAAGCCGGTCTCCAGTGCCTTCAGGGCAAGGGCATCGTCAACTCCATCTCGCTAAAGGAAGGCGAAGCCGAGTTTCTCCGCCGGGCTCGCCTGCTCCGCCGCTACGGCGCCGCCGCAGTCGTCATGGCCTTCGACGAGCAGGGCCAGGCCGCCTCGCGCGACGACAAGGTCCGCATCTGCACCCGCGCCTAC
>MWDT01000219.1 GCA_002070825.1 Verrucomicrobia bacterium ADurb.Bin122 | reverse complement strand
CTGCTCGACGGTGGTGAGCATCTTGCGCCGGATGCCCTGACCGACGTCGAGGACGAAGGTCAACGCGGCCACGCCAATCAGACTCCCAGCCATGATCGCCGCGCTACGCAGGCGATGCCGCCCCAGCGAGCGGAGACTGTCTCGGAAAAGTCGTCCTGAGTTCATCGCGCACCCTCCGAAATTGGAGTTTGAGAAAGCTCACGCACCTCATCGGAGGCGACGCGGCCCGCGTCGATGCGGATCACGCGCCGGGCGCGCGCCGCCACGCGCGGATCGTGGGTGACGAGCACGATGGTCCGGCCTCCACGATTGAGGCGCTCAAAGAGATCGAGGATATCGAGGGTGGATTGCGGATCGAGATTGCCCGTGGGCTCATCGGCCAGGATGAGCTCCGGCTCGTTGACGAGAGCGCGGGCAATGGCGACACGCTGCTGCTGGCCGCCAGAAAGTTCGCGTGGCGTATGGTGCATGCGCTCCGCGAGCCCGACCGCGGTCAGGGCACGTCGCCCGGCGCCGGCGGGCGGCTCCTTTTCGGCGTAGAGGAGCGGCAACTCGACGTTCTCCAGTGCGCTCGCCCGCGGCAGCAGGTGGAACGCCTGAAAGACGAACCCGAGGTGCCGGTTGCGAAAACGCGCCTGCTCGGCGAAATCGAGCCGGGCTACGTCGGTCTGCTCAAAGCGGTACCGGCCGGACGTGGGCTGGTCGAGCGAACCGATGATGTTCATCAGGGTCGATTTTCCCGAGCCTGAGGTGCCGATGATGGCGACAAATTCGCCGCGCGCGATGCGCAGCGAGACTCCTGCCAGAGCGCGCACCGGCGTATCGCCGGCGCGGGCGTAGGTCTTTTCTATGTGTTCGAGTTCTATCATGGTGAAGGGACTATGGAGGCGCGATGGGGCTCATCAGTCGGCAGGGCGATGCGGACGAAGGCCGTCATATCTGGGCGAAGTATCCGGCCGGGCTGCGGCTCGAAGCGCACGACGGCGATGTAGTTGACCACGTTGTCTCGGATCTCCGCCTTGGGATAAATGGCGGTGACCGTGCCCGCGAACGATGCGTCGCCATACGTGTCGACCGTAAACGTCGCGTGCTGTCCCAGCTCGATCCGGCCGATGTCGGTCTCGTCGACATAGGCCCAGACCTCCAAGCGGTCGAGGTCGATGAGCGTGACAAAAGTCGGAGTGGTAAAACTGGCGGAAACGGTTTCACCCTCCTGCGTGGCGACGGAAGCCACGACACCGCCAATGGGCGCCAGAATCACGGAGTAATCGAGCTGAACCCTGGCATACTCCGCAGCGGCCTGCATGGCCGCGACCTTCTGCTCGGCGACGGCAAAGGCACGTTCGGCGAGATCTAGATCGCCGGCAGAAATCACCCGCGCCGCCGCAATCGAGCGCTGACGCTCCAAATTCGAGGACGCATAACGCAGCTCCGCGAGCGCGAGCCGGTGGTTTGCGTTGGCCTCATCAAGTCTGGCGAGTAATTCGCGATCATCGAGCTCGGCCAGACGCTGCCCCGGACTGACCGGATCGCCCACCTGGACATGCAGGCGCTTCACCACACCCGAAAGCCGGGAGCCCACGCGGACCTCAGCCCCGACACATGGCTTGATCACACCGGAGGCCTTGATGACAGACGCCCGCTCGGGGCCCGCCTCTGCGGCGATGACGCGGATGGCAAGCCCCGGACTGGCAAGTATGGCGCCCACCATGGCGAGAACTGCGAGAGCATGTCTCATGGGGAAAATCCGCAGCCTGCGCGGGGCAGAACGAGGAGGAGTGTGGGACAACAGAGCATGCCGCCATCCTGCACTATGAAGCCATAGTCACCTCCAGCAGGAGCGTTGCAGCCGCCCATTAACCGTCTCGAACATCATCTCGCTGGCAGCATGTTGCTATCACTTGCCACCCGAGAAGACAGACGCCGACAGCTATGCGTGGGAGGCAAGGGTCCGGAGCATTACAGTCTCGCCTGGCCGCAGTGAGGGTTGTCCTACGGCACTGAGCGCCCCGCGCAGCATCGAGGCAGCGAAACCCTCACAGCACCGGCGTTGGCTCCCCTGCTGCGTACCATGATAAATCGCTCGCAAGCGTGGTTTGTGCCGTTGTGTTTTCAGTTATGGTTCGCCCCTCGTTTTTCTCCACCCCGTCGATTCATTTCGGCATTCTTCGTCATGGCTGGTGCCGCAGTCTGCTCGCCGCCGGTCTGATTGCCGCCTGCACAAGCAGCATGCCTGTACAAGCAGCAGCCGCCGCACCGGCAACCGACTCCCCCGACGCGATCCGCCTCCTCGTGCGCGCCGACGACATGGGGTCCTGCCATTCCGCCAATGCCGCCATCGTCGACTGCTACCGCAACGGCATCGTACGCAGCGCCGAGGTCATCGTTCCCGGCCCATGGTTTCGCGAAGCCATCACCCTACTCGACGAAAACCCCGGACTCGACGTCGGCGTGCACCTGACGCTCACCAGCGAGTGGGACGGTCTGAAATGGGGACCGTTAACCAGCGCCCCCAGCCTCGTCGACGCCGACGGCTATTTCTACCCGAATGTCGGCGAGCCTGGTAAGGCCGGCAGCGGCTGCTTCGGCGACGCGCGCCCGGATGAAATCGAGCGCGAGCTGCGCGCCCAAATCGAACTCGCCCGCCGTCACATCAAGCATCTCACGCACCTCTCCACGCACATGTTCCATCCGCAGGCGACGCCTGAGCTGCAGCCAATCCTTCAGAAGCTCTCCAACGAGTACGGACTGCCTTTTAAACCCGACGGCGTACGCTGGCTGGGCGACCTCGGCGAATGGCCCAAGACGACCGCAGCACAAAAAGAAGATGCGATGGCCGCCCACTTGGAAAACGCCACGCCCGGCACCTGGTTCTTCCTTGAGCATCCGGGCGACAACTCGCCCGAGATGCAAGCGATGCACGCCCTCCACTGGTACCCCAATGTCGCCGCCGACCGCGATGGCGTTACCCACCTTTTCACCAGCCCGCGCATCCGCGAGATCATCGCACGCCGCCACATCCAGCTCATCAGCTACGCCGACCTGATCGGCGAAGCCAAAAAGTAAGCGCCCGCTTCACATCGATATCCGTGGCGAGGCACCGGCGCTGAGACCCACATCGTCACCGGCTTGTCCGTGATTCGCCGCGAACCAGCTATTTTTGAGCCGCGCATCCATGACAGGCTTTGACATGAAGCACTCCAGCGGTGGCATGGGCCATGTGGAAAACTTCCGCCTACTCTCCGGTTATGTAGATCAACTGCCCGCGGGGACGATCCAGGGTGTACGCGCACTGTGCGCCATCGTTTGGCCACCAGCACTCGACGAGTCTCAGGGGCTGGAGATCGACCCGGAGAATAAGCGGCCGGAGCGATTCATCGCTGCCGTGGAAAGCAAGGGACGCATCGTCGCCACAGCGGAGGGGTTTCCACGCATCGTGCGCACCGAGCATGGCGAGCTGCGTGTGCTGGCTCTGGCGAGTGTCTGCACTTTGCCAGAATGCCGCGGCATGGGGCTCGGCCAACGCGCCGTGCAGACCATCTTGAAACAGGTGGACGAGGGGCGATTCCCTCTCGCGCTCTGGCAAACCGGCGTGCCGGAGTTTTACAGGAAGATGGGCGCCGTCGAGGTGTGCAACCGGTTCGTCAACCGCCGCCACCCGGTGCACCCGGACCGCGATCCGTTTTGGGACACACACCGGATGATCTATGTCCACGGCGGCGGACGCGGCGGTTGGCCCGAGGGCATCATCGACCTCAACGGGCTCGGCTACTGAGCTGAAACTATTCGACGCCTGAGTGAGCGGCCCATGAAACGCGAGCCCCGCTTCGACACTCCACGCGCCGTCGTCGCGCCACAAGCCGCCCTCATGCGCCACTTCGATCCAGCGCGTGTCCAAGGCTACTGCCAATCCTGCGAAAACCACGGTCGAGTGTGGTCCTGCCCGCCATTCAACAATCCGCCAATGGACGCCTTCCCCGCGTGGACGCATGCCGTGATCGTCTGCCGCCAGCTCTGGCTGGCACCCGGCACAACCCAGAGTGAGTTGTTGAAACACTTCCTCGCGGCACGACTGAAATTTGGCGAATGGCTGCGGACACTGGAATCGCGTCACGCACGCACGACAGCTCTCATCGCAGGGCAATGCGCCGCCTGCGCCACCTGCACACGGTGCGAGGGCAAACCGTGCCGAGCCCCCAAGCACCTACGCTACTCCCTCGAATCGGTCGGCTTTGACGTCTCCACACTCACTGAGATTCTCGCGGGCATCACACTCCACTGGCCGAAGACCGGTGTGCCAGACTATCTCGTCACCGTGGGAGCCCTACTCTGCCCAGACGAGACGACTGCCACGATGCTTTGCAAAGCGGCGACGAGTGGAGAAGCAGACACCCCAAGCGTCGCTCAACTAGAGCGATAGCCGGTGGGCGCGGGCGATGGCCGCAGTCTTCTCCTGAGAAACTTTCGCGACAGCGGCAAACTCCGGCCAGCGGGCGACAGCCGCACGCACCTCGTCGAGAATCGCGTCGCTGCGGCCTTTCTTGAGCAAGCCGATCTTGGCGCAGGCGGAAAAATCCGCGCGGGAAAACCCGTCGCGCCGGCCGTTGATGCTCATCTG
>MWDT01000218.1 GCA_002070825.1 Verrucomicrobia bacterium ADurb.Bin122 | reverse complement strand
CCCCTGCTTCTGGCTATCGTGGCGCCGCTCGTCGTGGCGCTCGCCATCGCACTCGGCCTGCCGAAACGCTGGTCGGTCCGGCTGGCCTACCTCGGCTTCGGTGTCCCGGCGGCGCTCGCGCTCTGGTGCTGGACCCAGTTTCCCGCCGGACTCGGCGCCGACTACGCCTTCGTGCACCGCTACGCCACGGGCCTCGACGGCATCGGCATCTCGCTCAAGCTCGGCCTCAACGGCATCTCGCTGCCGCTCTTCGTGCTCGCCGGTCTCGTCGGCCTCGCCGCCGGGCTCTACGCCATCCAGTCGCAGGCCGAGCGCCTCAAGATCTACCTCATGCTGCTGCTCATCATGCAGGGCGGCCTGATGGGCGTCTTCGCCAGCATCGACATCTTCTATTTCTACTTCTTCCACGAACTCGCGCTCATCCCGACCTTCATCATGGTCGGCATCTGGGGCGGCCGCGACCGCAACTACGCGGCCATGAAGATGACGATCTACCTGACGCTCGGCGCGATGATCTCGCTGCTCGGCCTGATCGCCATCTACGTGAAGAGCGGCGCGCAAACCTTCGACCTGATCGCGCTCAAGCAGGCGCTCGCCGCCGATCCGATCCGCGCCGCCACGCAGAAGCACCTCTTCGGCATCCTGGTGTTCGGCTTCGGCACGCTCGTCTCGCTGTGGCCGCTGCACACCTGGGCCCCGCTCGGCTACGGCGCCGCGCCCAGCTCGGCCGCCATGCTCCACGCCGGCGTCCTCAAGAAGTTCGGCCTCTACGGCTTCGTGCAAATCGTCGTCACACTGCTGCCGCTGGGTGGCATCGACCCGATGGTCATCCCGACGAGCGTCATCTCCAAATCCATCCTGCCGGCGTGCTGGGAAAACGGCATCGCGCTCGACTGGGTGACGATCCTCGCGACGCTCGCGGTGCTCGGCAACGTCTTCATCGTCGGCCTCATCACCCTCGCGCAACGCGATCTCAAGCAGATGATCGGTTACAGCTCCGTGATGCACATGGGCTATGCGTTTCTCGGCATCGCGACGCTCTCGACGCTCGGCCTCGGCGGCGCGGTCATGCTGATGGTGGCGCACGGTCTGTCGGTGGCGTTGCTCTTCCTGCTCTCGACCTGCGTCTATCACCGCACGCAGAGCTTCGATCTGCACGAGATGGGCGGGCTCGGCCAAAAGGCGCCGGTGCTCGCGGCCTTCTTCGTGGCCGCCACGCTCGCAGGCATCGGCCTGCCGGGCTTCGCCAACTTCTGGGGCGAGCTCACGATCTTCATCGCCGCGTGGAAATTCTCCCCGGTGCTCACGGTCTTCGCCGTCACCGGCATCGTGATCTCCGCGGTGTACGGACTGCGCGCTGCCGCACGGATCTTCTTCGGCGAGCCGACGCCCGAGATGCTGAAAGACCTCAACGGCAAGGAGCCCACCGACCTGACCTGGGCGGAGAAAATCCCGGCGCTGATCCTCGTCGCCGCGCTGCTATTCGTCGGCTTCTGGCCCAAGAGCCTCTCGACCGCGATCAACGCCGCGCTGCCGCAGCCCGCCGCAGTCGCCGCCGCCGAAGCCCCGGCGAAATAACCCGCCGCCACGCACGCCGCCCGGTGTTTCCCTTTATCCACTAACGCCTCCCTTTCCCGGATGAATTTAACCGACCTCCAATACGCCGCCGCCGACAATCTCTGGGTGGCCATCATGCCCGAGCTGATGCTCGGCGTGCTCGCGCTCGCGCTGCTCGCCCTGGAGATGCTGCTGCCCAAGAAGAATCACGACATCATCCCGGTCGTCTCGATGGCCGCGCAGATCGGCATCCTCACCGGCCTGTTCGTGCGTTTCCGGACGGGGCTCGGCATCGATACCTTCAACGGCCTGCTGCACCACTCGCAGCCGGGCCAGTTCATGCGGCTGTTCTTCGTGCTCACGTCGCTGCTCGTCAGCTTCCTCGGCACGATCTCGCTGGCGAAGCAGAAGCTGCCGCGCATCGAGTTTTTCCACATCGTGCTCGTGATCACGGCGGCGCTCATGCTGCTCGTGCAGGCCAACCACTTCATCCTGCTCTTCGTGGCGCTGGAAACGGTGACCATCGGATTCTACATCCTCGTGAGCTACTTCCGCACCAGCCCGCTCTCGCAGGAAGCCGGCTTGAAATACCTGATCACCGGCGGACTCAGCTCGGCGATCCTGCTCTTCGGCATCACGCTGCTGTACGGCGCGGCGGGCAACCCGGCGCTGGTCGGGCACGCGCGCGATCCGTTCAGCTTCCCGGCGCTGGCGCAGTTCCTCGCGCTCAATCCCGACAACCTGCTCGCCTCCGTGGGCATCGCCCTGGTGCTGTGCGGCGTGGCCTTCAAGATCGGCGCGGTGCCCTTCCAAATCTGGGTGCCCGATGTCTATCAGGGTGCGCCCACGCCCGTGACCGCGTTTCTCGCCGTCGCCTCCAAGGCCGCCGGTTTCGCGCTGCTGCTCCTCTTGGCACACACCGTTTTCGGCGCGTACCAGTCGCTCGTCGTCGCGATCCTCACGTTGATCGCCGCCGCCACTATCCTCTTCGGCAATTTCGCCGCGCTCACCCAGCACAACGTCAAACGCCTCATGGGCCTGTCCGGCGTGGCGCACGCCGGCTACCTGCTGCTCGGCGTCGTGGCGTCGTTCTACGAGCCGATGGCGATCAGCGCCGTCTTCTTCTACCTCTTCGCCTACCTGCTGGCCTCGATGGCCGTCTTCGGCGTGATGGTGCATCTCGCCGGCTCCAACGACGTCGAGCAGACGCTCGACGACTACCACGGCCTCGCCAAGGAACGCCCGTTCCTCGCCACGGTGCTCGTGGTCGGGCTGGGCTCGCTGGCGGGCATTCCGCCGCTGGCCGGCTTCATCGGAAAACTGCTCGTGTTTATCGCGGCGTTTAAAGCCGGCCTGTATCCGCTGCTCGCGGTCGCGGTGCTCGGCGTGGTCGTCTCGATCTACTACTACTTCGGCTGGATCAAGTCGGCCACCTTCGCCATCTGGCGCGGCACCGCCGAGACCGGCGAGCAACCCGCCCCGGTGACGACGGCCGTCACGCCCGTGGCCGCCACCGTCCTCGGCCTGCTGGCGCTGAGCTCGGTCGTCCTCGGGTTTTACCAAGGCAGTTTCGGCGAGTGGCTCCTGCCTCTGGCCCAATAAGCCCGGCGAGTCTTTTCCAAAGGAGAAACGCGGCCCCCTTCCGGGCCGCGTTTTTTGCGCCCAAACGGGCCTGCCGCGTCAGGTTCTCACCTAGGGACGACGGCGCATTCCCTACAAAGGAATCTCGGCCGTCCCTGTTTTCTTCGGCGCGCGGGTGCCCATCTTGTCGGCAATGACCGACCCGCCCGAGATTCACGCCCGACCCGTCGAGAGAACGGCGTTCACCTCTGCCCAGGTGGAAGACGAACTCACGCACCTGCTCTACCGCTCCGCAGGCTTCAGCCTCATCGCCAACGCCATTCTTGCCGTACTCCTGGTCTGCGGCGTGTGGGCGCATGCAAACCCGCGCACCGCGCTGGTCTGGGGCGCGGCGATCCTCACCGTCACGGCCGCGCGCATTTTTCTCGCCCGCCTCTACCTCCGGCGGAAGGAGTCGGCGCCCGACCAGACCTTCTGGCGCCGCGCTTTCGGGCTGGGTTTGCTGGTCTCCGGCGCGGTCTGGGGCGTCGCCGGCTGGCTGTTTATCGCGAACGACGATCTCCTCACACGCTGCATCGTGGTCCTCATCATCACCGGACTCAACGCAGGCGCCACACGGGCGCTCTCGCCGATGCGTTATTACTTCGGGCTGTATGTCGCACTGACGCTCGGCCCGATGGCCCTGCGCATGCTCGTCGACGGCGAGCCTGGCTCATGGACCCTCGCCGGCTGCACGCTCACGTATGCCCTTTTCCTCCTCCACACCGCGACGCACCACCACAAAGACCTACAGCACCTCTACCGACTCGTCCTGGAAAACGACCGCCTCGTCGCCACTCTCAGCGAAGCCAAGGAGCACGCCGAATCCGCCAACCGGGCCAAGAGCGAGTTTCTCGCCACCATGAGCCACGAGATCCGCACGCCGATGAACGCCGTGGTAGGCATGCTCCAGCTCCTGGAAAGCTCACACCTCGATGCCGAGCAGTCCGAGCAGATCGCCGTCGCGCAGCGCGCTGCCTCCAGCCTCCTCGCCCTCATCAACGACATCCTCGACCTCTCGAAAATCGAGCATGGCAGGATCGAGCTCGAAAACATCTCCTTCGATCCCCTGAGCGTGGCCGACGACACGCTTGCCATGATCGCCCCGCGTGCCGAGGCCCAGAAACTGGCGCTCCAGCTCGACACCCCGCCCGGCCTGCCGGCCCGCATCCTCGGCGACCCCACACGCCTACGCCAGGTGCTCATCAACCTCGCCAGCAACGCCGTCAAATTCACCGAACACGGCAGCGTGACGTTCGCGATCGCCCCCGTGCGGCAAGAGGGCACCTGTGTTGTCCTGAAGTTCAGCGTGCGCGACACCGGCATCGGCATGGACGAGGCAACGCTCGCGAAACTCTTCCGCAAATTCACGCAGGGCGACAGCTCGATGACGCGCCGCTACGGCGGCACCGGACTCGGGCTGGCGATCTCCCAGCGCCTCGTGCAGCGCATG
>MWDT01000217.1 GCA_002070825.1 Verrucomicrobia bacterium ADurb.Bin122 | reverse complement strand
GTGGTGCTACACTGTAGCACTCCTTCCCGCTTCCATTTTCGCACGGGTCGTCTCACTTTCGGCGTCCGCCCCCCATTGTTCGAATAAGCCTTTCGCAACATCGATAGAAAGCCGGCTGAAACATTTTTCCCCATGCTGTACAAACTTACTCAATCATCCGGCGCTCGCTTTGAGGCCATTGATCCTATCGCTTTTGAGGGGTTCCCCAAGGAAAAGGCGCTGGAGGATCTCATTGCTCAGAACCTCTGGGATGTCCTTTTCGAAAATAACAATCTCATGTCGATTCGCCAAGAGCGTGCATGGCAGCCCGAGGCCGACATTTATGCTCTCAACCGGCAGGGCGACCTCGTGATTTTCGAGCTCAAGCGTGACGCAGCCGGCAACGGAGCCGTCCATCAAGCGCTCCGCTATTGCGAGCAGGCGTCACGGTATCGATACGAGAAGCTGGAAGAAATGCTTCGCAAGTACCGAAAGGACGACTCGCTCTGCCTGAGTAAAGAGCACAGTGTGGCGTTCGACCTGGAACCGGCTCTGCCTGAGTCGCAGTTTAATATCCGACAACGGCTGGTCATAATTGGCACCGCCGGGGATACGGAACTGATTCGGAATGTAGAGTACTGGCGATCCCGGGGCCTGCCGGTCGATTTCATCCCCTACCGCATCTATCGCATTGGCGGTGAGTCCTTCTTTGAGTTCTTCTCGCTGCCCTATGATCAGCATTCGAATCCGGGCGATGCGAAGGGTGTCATCTTTGACACCAACCGGAGTTACGATGAGGAGGCGATCTGGTACATGTGTGAGCACAGTCGTGTTGCTGCCTTTGGCGGTATCCAGGGCATTGTACATTCGTTCAACAAGGGCGACATTGTCTTCCTATACCACAAAGGATCGGGAATCGTTGCCGTTGGAAAGGTGAAGAGCGACGTGAAGGCGGATGAAGTTAAGGATGCTCTCTACCGTGATCTGCAATGGATGACTCCCGTTCCAAGAAAAGGCGCAGAGCTGCGTGCGATGTCGGCAGCGCAGATCAAAGATACAATGGGGTTTAACTTTTGGTGGGCAAAAACGATGAAGCCCCCATTTCTGAATAAGGAAGAGTCGCTAAAGCTGTTAGGCGCTTTGAAGGCCATTCTGGCCTGAATCGACCTAGGTTTTTCTGGCGGCCTCGATGGAGGCCGGCAGGCCCGGCTCGCGGACCTGCCTTGCTTCGTCTGCGCGGACGGGCTCATAGTCCGGCGCGACCTATGAGCGACGAATCTGCCTCACAACCTCCGCCTGGTGGCCAGTTCCTCGTCTACCGCACCGAGGATGGAAAGCTGAAGATCGACGTGCGTTTCGAGGGCGAGACCGTCTGGCTCTCGCAGGCGCACATGGCGGAGCTGTTCCAGACCACGAAGCAGAACGTCAGCGCGCACATCCAAAACATATTCGAAGAAGGCGAGTTGCTGGAGGATTCAGTAGTAAAGGAATCCTTGACTACTGCCGCTGACGGGAAGCGCTACACCACGAGATTCTACAATCTCGATGTGATCATCTCGGTCGGTTACCGAGTGAAATCGCTTCGCGGTACTCAGTTTCGCATGTGGGCCACGCAGCGGTTGCGCGAGTATATCGTCAAGGGCTTCGTGCTCGACGACGAGCGGTTGAAGAACCCCGACGCGCCTTTCGACTATTTCGAGGAGTTGCTCCGCCGGATTCAGGACATCCGGACCTCGGAGCGGCGCTTCTACCAAAAGATCACGGACATCTACGCGACCAGCATCGACTACGATCCGACGCAGGAGGTCAGCATCCGCTTCTTCAAAACCGTCCAGAACAAGGTGCACTGGGCGATCACGGGCCAGACCGCTGCGGAGATCGTGCACTCCCGGGTGGATGCCACCAAGCCTAACATGGGGCTGACGAACTGGCGCGGTGCGACAATTCGCAAGCAGGATGTCGGCACCGCCAAGAACTACCTCGGCGAAGAAGAGCTGGCGGCGTTGAACAATCTGGTCGAACAGTACCTCGTTTTTGCCGAAGGCCAGGCGATGCGGCGGGTGCCCATGCACATGGCCGACTGGGTGAAGAAACTGGATGGCTTCCTCACGCTCAACGAACGCGAGATTCTCACGCATGCCGGAAGTATCTCGCACGAGGTTGCGGTCGAGAAGGCCGAGCTGGAGTACGACAAATTCAAGGCGGCGCAGGCGGCGTTGCCTCGCCCGGTGGACGCCGATTTCGAGCAGGTAGCCCGGCAGGTGCTCAAGTTGCCCAAGCCGAAGCCGTCGAAAAAGGGGTGATTGGCTCCTCGGGGGCGTTGCGTGTGCGGCGGGGTGGCGGCTGGCGCGTGCGTTTTGGGGGCGCGGCGTCGGCTTCGAGGCGGCGCGGCAGGCGGTGGACTTTGGGTTCGGGCAGGCGGGGCTGGACGAGTTGGTCTCGTTTACGAGCTGTGGGAATCTCCGTTCGCGTCGCCTGATGGAGCGCCTGGGCTTTGTCCACGATCCCGCGGGGGATTTCGCTCATCCGAATATCCCGGCGGGGCATGAGCTGCGTCCGCACGTGCTCTATCGGAAACGGGAGCCTCGGCGTTGAGGGCAGTCGCCCCGGCGCGCGTGTGGCGGTCGGGGCGTGGTGCGGGCGCTCAGAGGGCGCCGGCGTTTTTCGCGAGGTAGTCGGCGACGCCCTTGGGGCTGGCGGTCATGCCGGGTTTCCCCTTTTGCCAGTTGGCCGGGCAGACTTCGCCGTGTGACTCGTGAAATTGCAGCGCATCGACGAGGCGCAGGGCTTCGTCGACATTGCGGCCGAGCGGGAGGTTGTTGATGTGCGCCGATTGCACGATGCCGGCTTTGTCGATCAGGAAGGTGCCGCGCAGGGCGACGCCGCCGGGCAGCAGCACGCCAAAGGCGCGTGCGATGTCCTTGGTGATGTCGGCGACCATGGGGAATTGGACCTGGCCGAGTCCGCCCTTATCGACGGGTGTATTTTTCCATGCGAGGTGGGTGAAGTGAGAGTCGACGGAGACGGCCACGACTTTGACGTTCTTCTCCTTGAACTGAGCGAGGCGGTGGTCGTGCGCGAGGATTTCGGACGGGCACACGAAGGTGAAGTCGAGCGGGTAGAAGAAGACCAGGCCGTAGTGTCCGGCGAGGTAGGACTTGAGGTTGAACTGCTCGACGATCTCGTTGTTGGGCATGACGGCCGCGGCGGTGAAGTCGGGCACGGGTTGGGTGACGAGGGAGGTCGGGCTGTTGGTGGCGGGTGCGTTGCTCATAGATAAGAGAGGGCCAAGGAAGTATAAGAGAGGGCCAAGGAAGTCGGACGGCGGCGGCGCGCAAACGAGCGCCCCATTTTTCGGCTGCAGGAGACGGCTGGTATTTTCACGTAGCGCCGCCGCTCCGCGAAAGTGCACCGGGCGGCAAAATACGTCGACGCATCGGGGCCGGGACTCTCTTCTGGGCGCGTTTAGGAAACCCCATCCCCTCATGTCGTTCCTTCGTCGTGTCCTGTCCGCGCCCGGTTGCGGCCGTCTCGTTTCTTGGCTGTTGGCGGCCGTTTTTTGCGCGTGCCCTGCGTGGGTACGAGCACAGACCTTCACCGTGACGCCCGAGCGGGCTTCGGCGATTTACATTCCCGGCGAGACGATCCGTTGGGAGGTGGCCGTGGCCGGTTCGGCGACGATGGGCAGTCCCAAATATAAGGTGAAGTCGGGTGGCCTCGACGTGCCCAGTTGGACGCCGCTCACGTTGACGAATGGCAAGGCGACGGTCTCGACGATGGCCGGCACGACACCGGGCTGGGTGTTGCTCGAGGTACAGGGTACCAACACGAGTAGTGCCACGGTGACGGGTTACGGCGGCGCATTGATTTCTCCCGAGCAGATCACGCCTGCTTCGACGGCGCCGGCGGACTTTGACGCGTTTTGGGTGGATAAACTGGCGCAGCTGGCGGCGGTGCCGATGAACGCGGTCGTCACGCCCGGCACGGCCACTCGGAGTGGCGTCGAGTACTCGCTGGTGACGATGGACAACATCAACGGCACGCACATTCGCGGCCAGCTCGCACGACCGACCTCCGGCACCAAGTTCCCCGCAGTAGTCATATTCCAATGGGCGGGCGTTTACGGGCTCGAAAAAGACTGGGTGGAGTGGCGCGCCGCCAATGGCTGGCTGGCGCTCAACATCCAGGCTCACGACATCGCCGTCACCGAGTCCGCCTCCTATTACACCGATTTGGACAAGGGCGCGCTTAGCGGGTATTACCGCATCGGCAATGAGGATCGCGAGACCAGCTATTTCCTGCGCATGTACCTGGCGTGCCATCGCGCGGTCGAGTATCTCGCCACGCGCGACGATTGGGACGGTCGGACGATTGTGGTGACGGGCGCCAGTCAGGGCGGGCAGCAGTCGCTCGTGGCGGCGGCGCTCAATCCCCGCGTCACCGCAGTCGTCGCCGAGGTGCCGGCGGGCAGCGACCAGTGGGGCCCTGATGTCGGTCGACTCGCCAGTTTCCCCACCCAGCTTTCGCAGGCTTGGGACCGCGATCTCGCGAAGGTGCGCCAGGCTTGCCTCTACTTCGACGTCGTCCACTTCGCGCCGAAGATCCATTGCCCGACGCTGATCGGTGCCGGCTTGATCGACACGGTCGTGCC
>MWDT01000216.1 GCA_002070825.1 Verrucomicrobia bacterium ADurb.Bin122 | reverse complement strand
ACGAGCGTGCCGCGGCTGGAGTCGGCGTGGTGCGGGTATTGCGGGAAAAGCAGGACCTGCTCGATGCCTTGGGCGGCGAGCTCCGCCACGACTGCGGCGAGCGAGGGGGCACCATAGCGCATGGCGAGGGCAACGGTCGCCGAATCGCCGAGACGTTCGCCGAGTTTCTCCGCAGTGCGCCGGCTCGTGGCGATGAGCGGGGCGCCGTCGGGCGTCCAGACGCGCGCATACGCGTGAGCCGATTTCGGGGCGCGGCGCGGGACGATGATCCCGTGGACCAGCAGCCAGCGGAGCGGCTGCCATGGGCGGTCGACCACCTGCGGGTCGCCGAGAAACTCGTGCAGGTAGCGCCGCACGTCGGGGACGGCCGGGGAGGCCGGGGAGCCGAGGTTGACGAGCAGGACGGCGCGCTTGGACATCGTACGCATTGCCCGATAGTTTCGCGGCGAAGTCAAACTTGGGGGCTGGGTCGCTTTCAGCGCAGGCTTGTTTTACGTGCGCCAATCCCCTGTGCTGGGGCGTTTCACTTTCAACATGAGTACTACACGTAAACCGGTCGTTCTTATCATCCGTGACGGTTGGGGCGTTAACCCCGATCCGACCCAGAGCAAATTCAATGCTCCGATGCTGGCCAACGTGCCCTGCGATCGGATGCTCCACTCCAAATATCCTGTGACGCAGGTGAAGGCGTCCGGCCTCGATGTCGGCCTGCCGGAAGGTGTTATGGGCAACAGCGAAGTCGGCCATGAGAACATCGGCGCCGGCCGCATCGTCGACCAGGAGCTCGTGCGCCTGAACAAGCTTTTCTCCGAAAAACGCCTCGCGACCAACGCGGTCTGGCGTACCGCCGTCGAGCGCGTGAAGACGCGTGGCGGCAGCCTGCACCTGATGGGCATCGTCTCCGACGCCGGCGTGCACGGCATGCTGGAGCACCTTTACGGCATCCTCCGCCAGGCCAAGGAAGACGGCATCACGAAGGTGTTCATCCACGCCTTCACCGACGGCCGTGACACGCCGCCGAACAGCGGCATCGGCTACGTCCAGCAGGTCGACGCGCAGTGCGCGAAGATCGGCGTGGGCAAGATCGCCTCCGTGTGCGGTCGTTTCTGGAGCATGGACCGCGACAACCGCTGGGAGCGCGTGAGCAAGGCTTACTTCATGCTCACCGGCAAGAAGGCCGAAGCCACCGCCACGAGCGCGGAAGCCGCCATCCAGCAGTACTACGACAAGCCGGCCAACGACTCTCAGAAGGGCGACGAGTTCGTCCTCCCGACCTGGATCGTGGGCGCCGACGGCAAGCCGCTGGCGACCTTCAAGGACGGCGACGCGGTGCTCTTCTACAATTACCGCGGCGACCGCCCGCGTGAGATCACCAAGGCGTTTGTCCTCGATAAATTCGAGGGCTTCGACCGCGGCCAGAAGCTCGACCTGTACTACGCCACGATGACCGAGTACGAGGCCGGCCTGCCGGTGAACATCATCTCCCCGAAGCCGGAGAAGTTGAAAAACATCCTCGGCCAGGTCGTCTCCGACGCCGGCATCCCGCAGTTCCGCTGCGCCGAGACCGAGAAGAATCCGCACGTGACGTTCTTCTTTAACAACTATCGCAGCGAGCCGTTCCCGGGCGAAGTGCACGCCTGCCTGGCGAGCCCGAAGGTCCCGACGTACGACTTGCAGCCCGAGATGTCGGCCCCCGAGGTCGCCAAGACCGCCAAGGAGGCGATCCTCTCCGGCAAGTACGGCTTCGTCGTCGTCAACTTCGCCAACCCCGACATGGTCGGCCACACCGGCCAGTTGCCCGCCGTCATCAAGGCCGTCGAGGCCGCCGACAAGGGCGTGGCCGAGGTCCTCGAAGCCGTCGCCAAGATGGGCGGCAAGGCCCTCATCTCCGCCGACCACGGCAACTGCGAGCAGATGTGGGACTACCTCACGAACGGCCCGCACACCGCACACACCTCGAACCTCGTCGATGTTATCCTCTTCGGCGATGAGTATCTCGGCGGTAAGACCAAGCTGCGCAGCGGCGGTCGTCTGGCGGACTTTGCCCCGACGCTCTTGCAGATGCTGGGCCTGCCCAAGCCTGCGGAGATGACCGGCGAAAGCCTCATCGTCGGCTAACGCGTTTCCCGCGCCGATTTCTCAGGCCGCCCCATTCCGGGCGGCCTTTTTATTTCCCGGCGCCGGCGCAAGTTTCTGTTTGCTCCGCTCTGGGGGGGCCGGCTTCATGGCGATTCCTATTTTCCCTATGACGAAGCGCACCCATCATTGTGCTCAGCTCACCCGGCAAAACCTTGGCGCGACCGTCGCGCTCGTGGGTTGGGTGGATTCGGTCCGCGACCACGGCGGCATCATCTTCATCGATCTGCGCGACCGCGAAGGCATCACGCAGGTGAAGTTCGACCCGCAGGACAATGCGGCACTCGGCGCGCAGGCCGCCGGCCTCAAGCCGGAGTCCGTCATCGGCATCCAGGGCACCGTCGTCGCCCGTCCGGAGGGCACCACCAACGCCAACATCCCGACCGGCGAGATCGAGATCAACTCGACCGCCCTCGAAGTGTTTAACATTTCCGACACGCCGCCGTTCCCGCTCGACGACGCCGGCGGCGACAAGGTCAACGAAGACCTCCGCCTGACCTACCGCTACCTCGATCTGCGCCGCCCGAAGATGCGCAAAAATCTCATGGTGCGTCACCGCGCCACGAAGGCTGTGCGCGATTATTTTGACGATCAGGGCTTCATCGAGGTGGAGACGCCAGCGCTCTTCAAGAGCACCCCGGAGGGCGCGCGCGAGTACCTCGTGCCGTCGCGCATCCATCCGGGCGAGTTCTACGCGCTCTCGCAGTCGCCGCAGCAGTTCAAACAGATCCTCATGGTCGCCGGCGTCGAGCGGTACTTCCAAATCGCGCGCTGCTTCCGCGACGAAGATTTGCGCGCCGACCGCCAGATGGAGTTCACCCAGATCGACGTCGAGGCCTCGTTCATCGATCGCGAAGACATCTACAATATCTTCGAAGGGATGCTGAAGAAGGTCTGGAAATCGGTGCTCGGCGTCGAGCTCACCACGCCGTTCCTGCGCATGCCTTTCGTCGATGCGATGAACCGCTTCGGCGTGGACAAGCCCGACATGCGTTTCGCCATGGAGCTCTCCGATTTCTCGGAAGACTTCAAAAACTCCGGCTTCAAGGTTTTCCAATCCACGATCGCCAGCGGCGGCGTCGTGAAGGCGTTTAACGCGAAGGGCCTCGCCGACCTCACGCAGGGCGAGCTCAAGGGCCTCGAAGACATCGCCAAGATGCTTGGCGCAAAGGGCCTCGCGTTTATCAAAATCGAGAACGGCGAGTGGAAATCGCCGATCACCAAGTTCCTCAGCGATGCCGAAAAGGCCGCGCTGCAACAGCGCCTCGCGCTGGCCGACGGCGACGTGGTGTTCTTCGCCGCGGCCGGTTGGGAAAAGGCCTGCGCGATCCTGGGCCGCATCCGCCTCGAAGCGGCGGCGCTGCTCCAGAAACGCGGCAAACTCACGATCCGCCCCGACGACTGGAAATTCCTCTGGGTGGTCGATTTCCCGCTGATGACTTTCGACGAGGAGCAAAAGCGCTTCCTCGCCACGCACCATCCGTTCACCTCGCCGGTGCCGGAGGATATCCCGTTGCTCGATACCGCGCCCGAGAAGGTGCGCGGCCAGCACTACGATCTCGTGCTAAACGGCATGGAGCTCGGCGGCGGTTCGATCCGCATCCACCAGCCCGCGCTGCAGGAGAAGGTCTTCAAGGACGTGCTCAAGATTCCGCAGGATGTCGTGGAGAGCCGCTTCGGCTACATGCTCCGCGCATTCAAGTTTGGCGCGCCTCCGCACGGTGGCATCGCCTTCGGCCTCGACCGCATGGTGGCGCTGCTTTGCGGCACCACGAGCATCCGCGACGTGATTGCGTTCCCCAAGACGCAGAAGGCGCAGTGCCTCATGACGCAGAGCCCGACGCCGGTCACTCCGAAGCAGCTCCGCGATCTGCACATCCAGACCGTGATTCCGGTGACGGAGACGAAGCCGGAAACCAAGTAACGCGTTCTCACTCTCGGCGCGCACCTTCCCGGTGCGCGCTTTTTTGTGTCCTGCGCCGGCGCGGCGAGTGAGGGAGGCGTTAGCGCGGGAGCCGGAGACGCGCGCGGCAGCCGGAGTGGGGCGCCTCGCGATTTTCGAGCGAGAGCGTGCCGCCGTGGTTTTCGGCGATCTGGCGGCAGAGCACCAGGCCGATGCCGGAGCCCTGCGGCTTGGTGGTGAAAAACGGGACGAAGAGATTTTGGAAACTGGCGATACCGGGGCCGTCGTCCTCGACCGTGATTTCGAGCATGCCGCCATTGAAGTGCCAGGCCAGGCGGACGCCCGCCTCGGCGTGGCCGGCGCGCGTTGTTCGAGGGCGGCATCGACGGCGTTTTTCAGCAGGTTGATCAACACCTGCTCGACCTGCGCGGCGTCGATTTGCACGACGACGTCCGGGCCGCCTTCGTTGATGATCGGAATGCGGGATTCGAGGCCGAGGAGGCGGCGGACCAGAGGCGCGATCTCCGTGGCGGAGAGTGTGGGCTGCGGGAGCTTGGCGAGGCGTGAGTACGCCTGGATGAAACGCGTGAGGCTGTCGGCGCGTTT
>MWDT01000215.1 GCA_002070825.1 Verrucomicrobia bacterium ADurb.Bin122 | reverse complement strand
TCGGCTACGTGTCTCCAGACTTCACGCACCACGCCGTCGCCTATTTCATCGAACCGATCCTCGCCGCGCACGACCGCACGCGCGTGGAGGTTTTCTGCTATGCCAACGTGCGCGTGCCCGATGCCACCACCGCGCGCCTGCGCACGCTCGCCGACCACTGGCGCGACATCGCCCAGCTCGACGACGACGCGGCGGCAGCCTGCATCCGGCAGGACGAGATTGACCTACTCGTCGATCTCGCCGGCCACACCGCGCACCATCGCCTCCAAGTTTTCGCCCGGCGCCCGGCGCCCGTGCAGGCCACGTGGATCGGCTATCCCAACACGACCGGGCTCGACGCCATCGACTACCGCCTGACCGACGAGATCTGCGATCCACCGGGGCAAACCGAGACCTGGCACAGCGAAAAACTCGTGCGCCTGCCTTCCACGTTTTCCTGCTACCAGCCGGATGCCGCCGCACCGGAGCTCAACGCGTTGCCGGCCGTGGCATCGGGCCGGATCACCTTCGGCTGCTTCAACAATTTCGCCAAGATCACGCCGGAAGTCATCGCGATCTGGGGCCAGCTGATCCGGCAGCTCCCCGACGCCCAGCTTCTGCTCAAATCACGCGGTCTCGAAGATCCGGCAACCGCCGCGCGCATCCGGGCCGCGTTTGCCAATGCCGGAATCGGCGGCGCACGCCTCGCCCTCAACGGCAAGGAACTTTCCGTCCACGATCACCTGCAACTCTACCACGGCGTGGACATCGGGCTGGATCCGTTCCCCTACAACGGCACCACCACCACCTGCGAAGCGCTCTGGATGGGCGTGCCGGTGATCACGCTCGCAGGCAACGTCCACGCCGCGCGCGTCGGCGCCAGCTTGATGTCGCACGTCGGCTTGCCCGATTTGATCGCCACGACACCCGACGACTATGTCGCCAAAGCCGCCGCCCTCGCCCGCGACCTGCCGCGCCTCGGCACGATTCGCCAGACTCTCCGCGAGACGATGCGCCGTAGCCCGCTTTGCGATGCGGCCAAGTTTACCCGGGAGTTGGAGGCCGCCTACGCGGTCATGTGCGGCTGACGAGAAACAGCATGACTTACCAACTCGCCCACCGCCGCTACACGCTTCCGTTCAGAAAGCCGGTCCGAACGGCACATGGGCTTTGGGCCGAACGCCAAGGCGTGATCGTCCGCCTCGAAGATGAGGCCGGCGCAATCGGCTACGGCGAAGTGGCGCCGATCTCGAGTTTCGGCACCGAAACGTTGGCCGAAGCGGAAGCGGCCTTGGCCGCCCTCGGAGACCGCATTGAGCCCGAATGGATCAGCCAGATTTCGCCGCAGCTCGCGTGCACTCGGCACGGACTCAGCGAAGCGTTGGTTGCCGCACAAGCGTTGCCCGCCGCGCCTGCGACTGGCACGGACTATCTCGCCGTCGCCGCGCTCCTGCCCGCCGGCCGTGCAGCGATCCCAGCCGCGGACGAAAAAGCGGCGGCCGGCTTCCGCGATTTCAAATGGAAGGTCGGCGTCGGCGACATCGGTGACGAGCTCAGTTTGCTCGACGATCTCCTCGGGAAACTCCCCGACGGCGCGCGCCTGCGCCTCGACGCCAACGGCGCCTGGGACCGCCGACAGGCTGAGCGATGGCTCGACCGCTGCGCCGACCGGCCCATCGAGTATGTGGAGCAACCCATCGCAGCCGATGTGCGCGGCGCTGACGACCTGCTGCTCGGGCTCGCGCACGATTATCCAACGCCGCTGGCGCTCGACGAATCGCTCGTGCGCGATGGAGACATTGATCGCTGGCTCGATGCCGGCTGGCCTGGCATCTGGATCGTCAAGCCGACGCTCCTCGCCGATCCGGCTGTGGCAATCGGCAAACTCGCCCAGCGCCGCATGCCCGTGGTGTTCTCCTCGGCCTTGGAGACGGCGCTCGGAGCGCGCACCGCGCTGCAACACGCATTTACCTGGCCCGGCGAAAAACGCGCGCTCGGATTCGGCGTCTGGCCGCTGTTCGTTGACCGCACTTTCGATGGCCCGGCGGCAGCGCCGTTTATCCGGGCGGAAGATCTCGCACGCCTGCCCTCGGGCGAAACCCTATGGAGCGCGCTGAGCTAGCACAGATTCTCGGCCGCGCTCGCCCAGCCTCGTCCGCGCACACGTCGCCGCCGCGGTGTATCATCGAGTCCGAACCGCGGGCGTTTATGGACGCATTTGCCGAGGCCGTCGCCGGCGCGGGCGACATCCTGCTGGGCGATCCGCGCTGGGGCGCACATGAGCGTGAACAACTGGCCGCGATTCTCGCGAAGGCTCCGCCGGCTGCCACGACGGGCTGGCTCGCGCTCCCCACCGGCGGCTCAAGCGGACAGCTCAAGTTTGCCCGCCACGACGCCCAAACCATCGCCGCCGCCGTAGCGGGATTCCAGAAACACTTCGCGGTGGAGCGGGTGCAGACCGTGGGCGTCCTGCCGCTGCACCATGTGAGCGGCTTCATGGCGTGGATGCGTTGTGCCATCTCTGGCGGCGTATACCAGCCCTGGGATTGGAAAAAGCTCGAGGACGGCAACCTGCCCGACCTCCCGCGTGGAGACTGGTTCATCTCACTCGTTCCGACGCAACTCAGCCGCCTCTTGAAGCAACCGCGCGCCGCAGAATGGTTACGCCGATTCCGGGCCGTTTTTCTCGGCGGTGCACCTGCGTGGCCAGACCTCCTTGATGCCGCAGCCGCTGCGTACCTACCGATTTCGCTGAGTTATGGCATGACGGAGACTGCCGCGATGGTCGCGGCGCTGCGCCCGGACGAGTTTCTACAGGGACACCGCAGCGTCGGCACGCCGCTGCCACACGCGAAACTGGAGATCATGAGTACGGGCGTGGTTGCCGTCCGAGCCGGCTCGCTCTGCCACGGGTACTACCCGGAGCAGTGCGCCCTGGCGACCTGGCAGACGGAAGACCTCGGGCATTTCGATGCGACGGGGCACCTGCACATCGAAGGCCGACGCGACGCCATCATCATCACCGGAGGGAAAAAAGTCTCACCGACCGAGGTCGAAAACGCATTGCGAAGCACAGGCGTGTTCACCGATGTCGCCGTCATCGGGCTCCCGGATCCCGAGTGGGGCGAGATCGTAGTCGCGTGCTACCCAAGACAAGCGACGGACCGCGCAATCACACCTGCCGCCATCGGCGCGCAACTCGGCCCGCTACTGGCGCACTACAAGTGCCCCAAGCTCTACCTGCCACTCGCCAATTGGCCGCGCAATGCCCAAGGCAAACTCCAGCGACCAGCACTGGTTACCGCCGCGCAGCTCCAGCGTGCAGCCCTCGCCGGAGCCGGCGGAGGCGCTGCTTGACACCCGGAGAAGCGACCGCTTACTCGACAGCTTTTAACTACAAATCCCTGTTCATCTGTCATGCCCGCAGCAAACGATATCCGCAAAGGCCAAGTAATTAAGTTCAATGGCGAGCCGCACCTCGTCATGGAGACCATGCATCGCACGCCGGGCAACCTCCGCGCCTTTGTGCAGATTAAGATGCGCAACCTTCGCTATGGCAAGGCCCTCGACCAGCGCTTCGCCTCGACCGACACCGTCGAAGTGTTGCCCACCGAGAAAAAGAGCTTGGAGTTCAGCTATGCTGATCGCGGTTCATACGCCTTTATGGACCCCAATACCTTCGAGCAGATTGAGCTCAACGAAGCGACCTTGGGTGATGTGAAAAACTACCTCACGCCCGGTGGTACCGTGGATGTGCTCTTCGTGGACGAGAAACCACTGTCTATCGATCTGCCCTCGACTGTTTCGCTGAAGATCGTCGAAAGTGCCGAAGGCGTCCGAGGCGATACCTCGAGTAACGTCCAAAAGCCGGCGAAGCTCGAAACCGGCCTCGTCATCCAAGTTCCGCTCTTCGTGAAAGAGGGAGAAGTCGTCCGCGTCAGCACGATCGACGGCACTTACCTCGGTCGCGCCTGAGAATCAGCTGACCGATTCTGATGCAAAGCCCGCCCTGATGGCGGGCTTTTTTGTGCCCAGCGAGTGCAGACAAACGCTCACAAAAAAGCCCTCGCACAAGTTAGCATGCGAGGGCTTGAGATGAAATGCGGTGATACTCTTTACGGAATCTCGTCGCGCAGAGCATTGTGCGTCTTCGGCGGCTCCGGCGGCACGAAGATGTTGCCCTGCTGACGATGACCGGGGAGGTCCCGTTCGTGGACATTGCCCAAACGAATCTGCTCAGGATCGAATACCTCGTTCACCGAAGCGCCCTCGGCATTTACAACCTTGGCCGTGATGAAGATCAGAAGATTCTTCATCGAGTTCTCCTTGGACTTCGACTTGAAGAGATTGCCGATGACCGGGATACTTCCCAACACAGGCACCTTCGTGGAGCCATTGATGTCAGACTTGGAGAGCAAGCCACCAATACCCATCGTATAGCCATCCTTCATCGAGATTTGGGTCTTGGTCTTGCGGGTATTGATGATCGGAATCTTAGCCGTACCAAAAAGCACGGAATCGGTACCACGAGCACTCACTTCCGGCTCAAGCGTCAGCTTGATGAAACCGCGGGCATTGACCTGGGGCGTCACCTTCAGCAGCACGCCCAAGGGCTTGTACTCAAAACCACTGACCTCAAAGGCCCCCTGCTCCTGATTGTAGGTGTAATTCGGAATCGGGTATTCTTCACC
>MWDT01000214.1 GCA_002070825.1 Verrucomicrobia bacterium ADurb.Bin122 | reverse complement strand
CGAGCCCGTCGATCACGTTGCGCCCGAGTTTCTGCGCGCCGACGCCGCCGAGCACATAGCTCGCATAGTAGTCGGGCGCGTAGAGCGCGTACACGAGCCAGTCGTTGTTGCGCGTGTTGAGCCAGTATTGGGTGGTCCCGCCGGCACGGTACTCATCGCCGCTTTGCATCGGCGAGGCTTTGCCCGACACCATCCGCGTGCCCACCGGCACCTGGATTACGTAGATTCCCGTCAGCGGGCTGCCCCAGCTCGCCAGCACCGCCAGTTCGTCGCGTGTCGCCGCCGTTGAGAGGTAGCTGCCGCTCCACCACGCGCCCAGCCGCTGCGCAGGCTCGTTCGGATAACCGCGCCGGTAGAGCGTCTGCACCGAGGTCGTCTCGTCGATGCGCAACGCCGTGGTGGTTTCGCCCGGCGTGTCGGTGAACGAGTAGAAATTCGTGTAGCTGTAGCCGTCCGTCGTCGCAGAAGCGAACCACGTGAACCCGGCGTCCACGAGAATCTGCCGCTTCTGTTCGAGCAGGGCGGTCGTCACGCCGGGGAGCACGTTGACCGCGTTGTCGTGCGTGGTCATCGGCCCCGTCACGCTCTGGATCTGCGCATCGAGCGCCGCCAGATCGTCGTTCCAGCCGGCCCATGCCTGCGGCGAAGTCCAGAGTCCGCCCATTCCGATGAGAACCGAGAGCCACCGCCGGTGCGCGCATTTCATGGACTCATAGTTGAGCGACCTCATTTGCCGCCGCAAGGCCGCCCTCCGTTTTCGCCTTTGCGCAGGGCGTGGTTTTGGACTTCAACCGCCCGCAACCGTCCCATGCGCTTCACCAAATACCACGCCCTCGGCAACGACTACCTCGTCATGGACCCGCGCAACGCCGGCCCGCTGCCCTCGCCCGCGCAAATCCGCCGCATCTGCCACCGCAACTTCGGCATCGGCTCCGACGGCATCCTCTGGGGCCCACTTCCCTCGACCCGCGCGCCCTTCGCCCTGCGCATCTTCAACCCCGACGCCTCCGAAGCTGAGAAGAGCGGCAACGGCATCCGCATCTTCTCCCGTTACCTCTACGACTGCGGCCTCGTCACCGAGGCGCCGTTCACCCTCGAAACCGCCGGCGGCCTCGTCGAGGTGCGCATCCAGAAGGGCGGACGCTCCATCACAGTGGACATGGGCCACGTCACCTTCGACAGCGCGAAGATTCCCGTCGCCGGCCCCGCGCGCGAAGTGATCAACGACAGCCTCACCGTGAAGGATCGCACCTTCACCTACTGCGCCGCCTCCATCGGCAATCCCCACTGCGTCGTCCCGCTCGCGTCCGTGTCGCCCGAGCTCGCGCACACCTACGGCCCGGCCATCGAAACGCATCCCAATTTTCCGCGCCGCACCAACGTCCAGTTCCTCCAGGTGCTCGACCGCGCCCACATCCGCATCGAGATCTGGGAACGCGGTGCCGGTTACACGCTCGCCTCCGGCAGCAGCAGCTCCGCCGCCGCCGCCGTCGCCCACAAGCTCGGCCTCGTCGACGACAAGATCACCGTCCACATGCCCGGCGGCGAGATCGGCATCGAGATCGGCCGCGATTTTGCCGTGCGGATGACCGGCGGCGTCACCCGCGTAGGCGAGGGCACGCTCGATCCCGAGATGCTCGACGGCGCCGAGTAAACGCTCCGCGTCGCCCGGATCCGGGCATCCTCCCAGCCTGCCCAGCAGACAACCAGCCCTGCGCTCTATGCAGCGTGAACGTGCGGCACGATTTCCTCCGTGATTCGTTTTTCGTCGATCATGCGGAGATCGTAGTCGGCCTGGAGGTGCAGCCAAAATGCCGGAGAATTCCCAAAAAAACGGCCAAGGCGGACCGCCGTATCTGCGCTGATGCCACGCCGCCCTTGAATGATATCGTTCAGGCGGCTTACTGGAATCTTGAGGGCACGGGCGAGCGAGTTTTGGGTGAGCCCTTGGTCGGCAAGCCAATCCTCTTTAATAAACTGACCTGGGTGAATGGGTTTCAGCGTCTTCATATTTTATCCTCAGTGGTAATCCTCGAATAGAACCTCTGTCGGTCCAGATGGCGTCCAGACGAAGGTGATCCGCCATTGTTTGTTCACCCGGATGGCAAAACGTTTCCCGATAGCGTGGAAGTGATTCGATGGCGGCTGGTAAAGATCTTCGATTCGAGTGGCAGCGTTAAGATAGCTCAGGCGTTTGAATGCTTGATCCTGCAGCTCAACCGGGATTCGGCGAACGGGATGGCGAGCCCAAAGCGCGTTCGTCGTTTCGTCGGCAAAGCTCTGAATCATTGCTTGGCACGATAGCAGCCCAGCCCGTTCTGTAAAGCGGAATATTCTGATAATCAGAATAGCAAGGAGGGCAACCCGCTCAATCAGCGTGCCCGCGCCACAACCCGCGGGCGACGGGCATGATCGCCAACCGCGTCGTTGCCTTACTCATTGTGCATCTCCCCCCGCCTGATCACAAAAAAGGCCGGACGCTGGGTCCGGCCTTTCTCGCATAAACTTTACTTCGCGTAGATCGGCAGCGCGCGGCCGTTGCGCAGGAAGATCGGCATGCGCTCGATCGGCGCGTCGACCGTGATCGACTGGCCGCCGGGATAAACCTGGCCGGTGGCGGCGTCGGTCCAGCTCGCGCCCTTGGGCAGGTACACCTCGCGTTTGCGCGCGCCTTCTTCGAGCACGGGCGCCACGAGCACGTCGGGGCCGAAGAGGTGGACGGTCTCCACCTTCCAGGCCTCGGCGTCGTCGGGGAACTCGTAGAAGAGCGGGCGGATGACCGGCGTGCCCTTCTCGTGGGCCTCCTTCATCAGCTCGCGCACATACGGGCGCAGGCGCTCGCGCTGGCGGATGCACTCGGCGAGGATCGGGTAGTTGTCGTCGCCGAAGCACCAGATCTCGTTGTCGGCGCCGCTGCCGAATTGTTTGATGCCCTTGCGGAATTCCTCGTCCGGCCCCTTGTAGGGCACGCGGTCGCCGTGCAGGCGGAAGATCGGGCAGAACACGCCCCACTGCATCCAGCGCACGAGCAGCTCGCGGAACTTCGGGTCGGTGGGATCGCCGCCGATGAAGCCGCCAATGTCAGTCGTCCACCACGGGATGCCGGCGATGGCCATCGAGAGGCCGGCCGTCACCTGTTCGCGGAACGCGCGGAAGCTCGAGTGGATGTCGCCCGACCAGCAGAGCGCGCCATAGCGTTGGCTACCCGCCCACGCGGTGCGCACGAGGTTGAGAATCTTCGTTTCGCCGAGGCTCTTCAGGCCGTCGTAGAACGCCCGCGCGTACATCGCCGGATAGAGATTCGTCACCTGGAGCGCCGGCCCGAGGTGATAGCGGTAGATGTCGAAATCGTAGATGCCGAACTCCGGTTCCGCCTCGTCGAGCCAGAAGAGTTTGATGCCCTGGTCCCAGTAGTGGGCCTTGACCTTGGAGAACAGATACTCGCGCGTGCCCGGATTGGTCGGGTCGAAGAACACCGTCTCGCCCATCCAGTTCATGTTGATGCGCACGCCGCGGTCCACGCTGATGAGGTAGCCCTTTTCGAGCATCTCCTCGTACCACGGGCTGCGGGTGTCGACCGTTGGCCAGATGGAGACCATGAGCTCGGTGCCCATGGATTTCAGCTCCTTAACCATCGCCGGCACGTCGGGCCAGTCGATCGGGTCAAACTTCCACTCGCCCTGCACCGTCCAGTGGAAAAAGTCGGCCACGATGATGTCCACCGGCAGTCCGCGCCGGTGGTACTCGCGCGCCACGCCGAGCAGCTCGGCCTGCGTCTTGTAGCGCATCTTGCACTGCGTGAAACCGAGCCCGTACTCGGGGATCATCGGCACCGTGCCGGTGACGGCGGCGTACTGCTCGACGATCTGCGACGGCCGGTCGCCGGCGGTGATCCAGTAATCGAGCTCCAACGTGTCCTGCACCTCCCACTCGGTGATGTTCTTGGCGAAACTCACGCGACCCACAGCCGGGTTGTTCCAGAGGAAACCGTACCCGCGATTCGAGAGCGCAAACGGCACGGAGCTCTGCGTGTTGCGGTGCGCCAGTTCGAGGACCGTGCCCTTCTTGTCGAGGTAGCCGTCCTGGTACTGGCCGAGGCCGTAGAAACGTTCGCCATCCTTCGATTCGAAACGCGCGGTGATCTTCCAGTCGCCGCCGAGGATCGGGTAGATGTCGCGCCCGGCGAGGTTAAGCGTACCGGTGTAGCGCGTGATGTCGGCGCGGTTGCGCCAGTACTCTTCGAGGAGCAGCTCGCCCTTCTCGTTGTAGAAACTCAGCCAGCCCTCGCGGTTCACCTTCGCGGTGATCTTGCCGTTGGTGATCGAAGCGGTGCTCGCCTTGCCGGTCTTCGGATCGGCCTCGATCTTCACCACGGCGCGGGAGGCGGCGAGGCGGGGATTTTCGGCGCGCGGGATGAGCGCCCAGTCGTTGCCGGTGAAATCGGGGCGGCGCGTCGCGCGCACGCGCAGGGCGTTGTCGCCCCAGGCTTCGATGATGAGTCGCTCCGTGTCGTGGGAGCGGAAGAGTCGTCCGTCGTCGTTGCGTAGGATGGCCATGGGATTGTAGGGGCCGCCATCCTTGGGGACGCCTGCAAGCCGAGGCAAGCGGGGACCCGACAAACCGCGTCGATGGGACGTCACGCCAGCAAACCGTGCACCGCCAGCGCCACGCACGCCGC
>MWDT01000213.1 GCA_002070825.1 Verrucomicrobia bacterium ADurb.Bin122 | reverse complement strand
CGGCCCTCCGCCTGAGCCCGCCAGGCGCGGATCACCCCGGCATGCGTCACCACCGCCACGTGCCCGGCCGAGCCTGCGGCCTCCAGCTCCGCACGGACTTGCCCCACCCGTTTCCAAAGTTCCTCACCCGACTCTCCGCCGGGCGGACGCTGCCCCCACGGGTCCAGCGCCCACGCTTCGCTCTCCGGCCCACGAAAACTCTCCCACGGGCGCCCCTCCCACTCGCCAAAGTGCAACTCGCGCAGCCGGTCGTCCACGCGCACCTCGCCGCCCAGCCGCTCCGCCAGCTTCCGGCAGCGCTCCGACGGACTCGTCCACACGACATCCGGCGGCCACGGCAACTGCGACCACACCTCGCCCGCCTCTGCATCGAAGCTCGGCGCCAGCGGCACCTCATGCCGCCCGTAGCAAATGCCCGCCGGTGCATCCACGCGCGTATGTCGGATCAGTACGAGTGGCATCGTCGTCCTAAACAAACGCCAGTGCGCTCAGATAAAAGGCCAGCTCGGCGACCTGCTGCGTCGCCCCGATGCAATCGCCCGTGTAACCACCGAGCCGGTTGAGAAACCAGCGGGCCATCACCCAGCGCACCAGCAGCACCGCCAACGCGCCCCACCACAACCCCACGGGCAACAGCGCCAGCGACGCCAACGCGACCGCCAGCACCACCGCCAGCCGCACGCCGCCCAGCCGCATCACCAGCGCCCGCGCCTTCGTCGGCTCTCCTTCGGGCCGCGCATAGTCGAGCGTCGCCATGAGCGTGGCCGCCGCGCCGCGGCTCAGCGCATGCCCCGCCACCAAGAGCGCCGGTACGAGCGCGGCCGGCAGCGCCGCCACCGCCTGCCATTTCAATCCCAGCCCAACGACCAGCCCGATCACGCCAAACGCGCCGATCCGCGAGTCCTTCATGATCGCCAGGATTTTCTCCCGCGTGTAGCCGCCGCCAAAGCCGTCGCACACATCCGCCAGCCCGTCCTCGTGCAACGCGCCCGTGGCCACGAGCGTGGCCAGCAGGCTCAGCCCGCTCGCCACCGCCGGCGGAAACACCCGCGATGCCAGCCACCAGACCAGCGCCGCCACGCCGCCCACCAGCCAGCCGGCCAATGGAAAATACGTGACGGCCAGCCGCAGATCGGCGCCCTCCACGCGCACACGGGCCGGCAGCGGCAGCCGCGTGAAAAACATCCACGCCGCCGCCACCGTTTTCAGCTCGTTGCGCCACGCCGTCATCGGATCACACCTTCGCCTCGCTCTGCTTGCTCACGCCCGCGGAGTCGAAGGTTGCCATCTCGTTGAGAAACGCCACCGAAGCACGCACGATCGGCCACGCCATCGCCGCGCCCGTCGCCTCGCCGAGCCGCATGCCCAGATCGAGCAGCGGCTTCCCGCCGAGCGCATTGACCGCCAGTCGGTGCGGGCCGTCGCCCGAAGCGTGGGCAAACACGCAGTAATCGAGCACGGCAGGATTGATCTTCCACGCCACGATCAGCGCCGAGGTGGCGATAAAACCATCGACCATGATCAGCATGCGCTGCGCCGCCGCTTCGAGCATCGAGCCAGCCATCATCGCGATCTCGCAACCGCCGAAAGCCGCCAGCGCCTCGCGCGGCGTCGTGATGCCCGGATGGCGCGCCTGCACGCGCGCAAGAATCGCCTTTTTGCGGGCATGGCCGGCGGAGTCGTGCCCGGCGCCCACGCCGACACACTCGTCGAGCGGCAGGCCGAGCAGCGCGCTGTAGAGCAACGCCGCCGCCGAGGAATTGCCGATGCCCATCTCTCCGGGCAGAATCGCATTCGTACCATGTTGCGCGAGCTCGCGGATCAGCTGGCTGCCACGCTCCAGACAAAGGTCGACCTCGATCGGAGTCAGCGCCGGCTCGTGCAGCGCGTTGCGCGTGCCGGTTCGCACCTTCAGGTCGATCAGATCGCGATGCACCGGCAGCGGATTGGCCACACCTGCGTCGATCACCTTGATCGGCAGTCCGGCCTGCCGCGCGAGCACGTTGATGCCCGCACCACCCGCGAGGAAGTTTTGCACCATCTGCGGCGTCACCTCTGGCGGAAACGGGCTCACGCCCTCGACCGCGAATCCGTGATCGCCCGCGTACACGAGCACGATCGGCGAGCGCAGCACGGGCGTCGTCGTCGCCTGCATGAGGCCGATCTGCAGCGCGAGCTCCTCCAGACGGCCGAGCGACCCGGGCGGCTTCGTTTTATGATCGATCCGCGCGCGCAGCTGCGGTTCGAGCTCTTTGGCCAGTGGGGGGATTTCGGGACAGGTCCAGCTCATGTGAAAATCATTTCAGTCGCACCGGGCAGCCGGCGACGTACAACCACGCCTCGTCGGCCGCCGCAGCCGTACGCTGCCCGAGGGTGCCCGCCAGATCGCGGAAACGCCGAAGCGCCGGATGCTCCGGTACGAGGCTCCAGCCGACTTCGTTGCCCACGATCACCATGGGCCAGGGCGACGCGCGAAACCGCGCCAGCTCCGCCTCCCAGTCCGCGACGATGGCGTCGTCCGACAACTCCATGCGGTCACTCAACCACAGCGTCAGGCAATCCATGACCACGCCACTCGGCGCGGGGCGCATCGCCGCCAGTGCATCGCCAACCGCGTGCGGTGCCTCCAGTACGCGCCAGTCGGCGGGCCGCTCGGCGCGGTGCCGTCGCACGCGCTCTGCCATCTCGGCATCGCCGGCCAAGGGGCGCCAGGTCGCCACGAAGACCACGCCGTCGCCCCACTCACGGCCCAGCTCCACCGCGCGGCGGCTTTTTCCGCTGCGCACCGGCCCCGTAAGATAGATGAGTTTTCCCATGCTGCGTCCTCAGACCACCGGACGGCGGCGATAAAACAAAAGCCCCGGCACCGCCAGGCCGATGGCCAGCGCCGCCACAACGAAGCCCGCGGTCAACCCCGACTGGAGCGCTGTCGCCAGCAACTCATCGGTGGTCCCCTTTTCCTGCATCTGCGCCACGGCGATCAACGCCTTGAAGATCGGCACGCCGGGGATCATCGGGATCATCGCAGCGACGGTAAACACCTTCGGGTGCGCCCGCATCCGCTGCGCCACATAGACTCCGAGCAGGCTCACAGCAGCAGCAGCCAGCAGCGTCGCCCACGCCAGCGGCATGTCCAGCGTGCCCATGAGCAGGAAGCGTCCGCCGCGCCCGATCGCCCCGCCGAGCGCGCAATAGATCAGCGCGTGCCGCGGTACGTTGAACACGAGGCCGAAGCCAACGGCCGGGATGGCCGCCAGCACCATGTTTTCAAGGAGTCCGAGAAACAGATTCATAGCCACCCCCACAGATGCCAGACCGACATGGCCAACAGAATCCCCGCGCACGTCGCCGCGGAGAGTAGCAGCGCGCCCATGCCGCGCGACAGCCCGGTGTTCATGTACCCCTTCACCATGTCCGAGACCGAGTTGATCAGCGGAAATCCCGGCACAAACAGGAGCACGCAGGTCGCCATCGCGATCTCCGGTTTTGCTCCGATCTTGTGCAGCACGCCCTGTCCCGAAATCGAGGTCGCCACAAACGCCGATACGAAAAAGTTCACCAGCGGATTGAAGTGCAGCTGGGCGATAAAGAGCCGGATGTACATCGCCGCCGTGGCCGCGACAAACGCCAGACCGCAACCGGGAAGATCGGCCTTGGCCAGCCGGGCAAAGCACGCACACGACAAACCGATCATGAGCGACACCAACCAGCGCGGGTAGCGCAGCGGCCTGATCGCCGCCAGCCTCGCCTCATACCCGGTGACGTCGAGGCGGCCGGCCTCCACGTCGAGCATGGCCCGCTGGACCTCGGTCACCATGTGCATGTTGACCCCTCGATCCACATTGCGCCGGACCGTCGTGATACAATGGCGCTCGCTCAGCGAGGTCACCACGATCGCATTGGCCAGAATGGCGATCTCCATGCGCTCCACGCCGAGGGCGAGCCCCAAGCGGCGCGTCACCGTCTCAACCAGCGCGCTCTCGGCGCCGTGCTGCAACAACAGGATGCCGGTCTCGACGCACAACCGGGTGGCCGTGCGCTGCTCCGGCTCGGAAAGCCCCCCGGGGGACGGTTTGCCATGTGACGAAACAGGTATCATGGGTGAAAAATCCCGAGCAGCGTGCCACTGGGCGCGACTGCGTGCAACACTCCCGCAATCCCCACAGCCGCCGCGCACACGGCATGGTTGATCCGCGCCACGCGCTCCACTTCGCCCGATGCGATCATGCGGGCGTTTTCGCCGATCCACGGTTTTTCGACGAGTTCGCCGTCGTAGGTGTGCGGGCCGCCGAAGCGCACATCGAGAATCCCCGCGAGCGCCGCCTCGGGATAACCTGAATTGGGACTCGAGTGAGCCCGGCCGTATTTCCATGCGAAACGCGCCCCGCGTGCGCTGCCGGCCACCAACATCATCAGGAGCGCGGTCAGGCGCGCCGGCACCAGATTGGCGAGATCGTCGAGCCGGGCCGCCGTCTTTCCGAACCACTCATGGCGCGCATCGTGGTGCCCGATCATGGAGTCGAGCGTGTTGACCATCTTGTAGGCCATCATCGCCGGCACGCCGCCGAGCGCGTAGTAGAACAACGGTGCGACCACGCCATCGCTCAGATTCTCGGCCATCGTCTCGCACACGGCGGTGCGCACCTGCTGCGCATCGAGGTGCGCCGTGTCGCGCCCGACAATCCACGAGAG
>MWDT01000212.1 GCA_002070825.1 Verrucomicrobia bacterium ADurb.Bin122 | reverse complement strand
GCTGGCGGCACTGGAGTCGGGCGAGCTGAGCCGGGCGCAGTACGAGCATTTTCTGAAGCTGCGGGCCGAGTCGGAATTTGCCGAGATGTCGCAACTGGAGCGGCGGCGGAAGGACCGTGCGTTCGGCCGCCTCGTGAGATCTGTGAAGCGTGGTCTGGACGACTAGGCGTCTGCGGGTTTGGTGCGCTGTGGTGGGTGTTGGTTTTTTGCCTATATATTGCGCTCTAGTGGGCCTGTGGATTTGATATATAGAGCCGGAGTTGCTCAACTGTTAGCATGGATTCCATGCAAGTTGGTAGCCCTTGAATGGGCGATTTTCTGGGCTGCATAGTATTTATCCGCAGTGCGATAAGTGGGTATGTATACCAAAGGCATATGCGCGGCCTAGACCATAGTCTTCTTGCTGCGGGCGGGTAGGAAGAGGCGAGTAAGCGCCAGCTCAGCTCCGCTTTACCCTCATACCCTCACAAGCACTTGTTCAGGCGGTGCGGCGGCGGAGCCGACACGAAACTAACCCTAGAACCCTAATGACAAACCCAATCGTAAGTACACGAAGCCGGCGTAGGATGATGGTGTTGCACTCCGTTGCAGCAGCCATGCTTAGCGCCGTTGTCGCCCAGGCTCAGACTCCGCCTCAGGATCCCGCGGCGACGGGCCCGGCCCCGGCGGCTCGCGCCGAAGAAGAGATCATTGAACTCAGCCCGTTCGAGGTGAGCGCCGAGTCCGATCAAGGTTACGTAGCCACGCAGACCTTGGCCGGTTCCCGCATCAACACCAAGCTGGAGGACATCGGTTCCGCCATCACCGTTATCACCTCCGAATTCCTGAAGGATACGGGTGCGGTCGATAACAAGTCCCTGCTCATGTACACGCCGAATACTGAAGTCGGTGGTATGCAGGGTAACTTCCGTGGTATTTCGGGTGGCCAGACTGAGTCGGATAGCAATCTGACGAATCCGAACAGCAATACGCGTGTCCGCGGCCTTTCTTCGGCCGATAATACGCGTAATTTCTTCATGTCGAACATCTCGTGGGATGGTTACAATGTGGACCGCATTGATATGCAGCGCGGTGCCAACTCCATCCTCTTCGGCATGGGCAGCCCGGCCGGCATCATCAACTCGACGACGAAAACGGCCCAGCACCGGACATTCGGCTCCGTCGATTTCCGCTACGGCTCCTATGGCGCGAACCGCCAGGCGCTCGACTACAACCAGAACCTCCTGAAGGACGAGTTGTCCATCCGCGTCGACCTTCTGCGCAAGGACGAGCAATACAAACAGGATCCGGCCTACAGCTTGGACCGTCGTGCTTACGGTGCCCTGCGCTACGATCCCAAGTTCCTCAACCGTGGTGCGCACAAGACCACGTTGAAGGTGAACTACGAGAAGGGTTCCGTGCGGAGCAATAATCCGCGCACCGTGGCTCCGATCGATTGCATCACGCCGTGGTGGGATGAGCTCGACCAGACCGTGTACAATCCGAATCTGGTGCAGAACTCGGGTGAGTTCTACAATCTCGATGCGAACGGCCAGCCTTACTACGACACGGACGGCACGACGCAGATTAATTCGTACTTCCCGACGAATGCCGGCCAGTACAACCGCACTCGTGGTAAGAAGAGCGAGGCGAACCCGACTTATGAGCCCTGGCTCGGTGCGCCGTCGATGTACGGTGGCGTCTGGGCTCAGGTGAATACCAATCAATCGGTCCCGTTCTCTTACTCGCAGCCTGAGTATGCAAACATCGGTGGCCTCAGTTCAAAGGGCACCGTCGATGGCGGCATCGGTGGCCTTCCCTTCTCCCGGCGCGTCACGGTGGCGACCACGGCTTACATGGCTGAGCGCGACCTCACCGTCCCGTATCAGAAATGGGGTCTCTGGAAGTCGACTTCCCTCACGGATTCCTCCGTGTACGATTTCTATAACAACCTGATTGACGGCGATAACAAGAACGAGTGGCAGGATTTCAACGCCTTCAATGCGTCCCTCTCGCAGACGTTCTTCAATCAGAAGCTCGGTTTCGAGCTCGCGTACGACCAGCAGGATTATGTCTCCGGCCAGTACTCGTTCTCCAACGGTACGGTGTTCGTCGACATCAACTCGCACAACCTCGATGGCACGCTCAACGAAAACGTGGGCAAGGCCTACACGGAAAGCAGCAACACCTGGGGCAACGGCAAGAACGACGTCGCCCGCGAGTCCGCCCGCTTCTCCGCCTATGGCTCCCATGACTTCAGCGAGCGCAATCGCTGGGGCTGGGTGGGCAAGTTGCTCGGCAAGCACACCGTCAGCGGTTTGCTCAGCCGCGACATGTGGCGCTCCGACAATCGCTCGTTCAAGCGCTACGGCACGCCCGACGAGTTTGCCTCGTTGGTTTCGACCTCCGCAAGTGGTCTGAACATCGACGACAACTCCCGTGCGGTGACGACCCTCGTCTATCTGTCCGATTCGCTGGTCGGTCAGTCCTCCTACCAGGGCCTGAACATCGGCCGCGCGGGTGACCGCGTGGAGATGCCCGAGACGGTCCAGTGGAAGTACTTCGACTCGACTTGGAATGCTCCCGCGACCGTCGATAAGGCCGCCACCTGGATCAATCCGTACAACAACTCGGTTTCGACTCAGGCGGAAAACCCGGCCAACTATGTCGGCTGGTCCACGACCGATGTGAAGATCCTGAGCGCCGAAAATGGCGATCAAGATGCCCTCACCATGGGCGCCAACCTGAACCGCCGCAAAACCGAGTCCCGTGCCCTCGTCTGGCAGGGTGGCTTCTGGGATGGGGCGATCACCGGTATGTACGGCATCCGTCACGATGCGGTGCGCAACTGGGGCGTCGCCGGCACGAAGGTACGTAATCGCGTCAACTTCGATGCGACCAACGCCGACGGCAGCCTCGTCTATCAGGCGACCGACAAAGCCCGTGCTTCGGTCTATGAAGCGAACTCCCCGAGCTGGAGCGTGATGGCCAAGCTGAACAAGTTCGTCGGCGACCGTTTGCCGATCAACGTCAGCCTCTACTACAACGAGTCGCAGAACTTCCAGATCGAGTCCGCTCGTCAGGACCTCTACGGCAACGCGCTGGCCATGCCTTCCGGCAAGACCAACGAGCGTGGTATCATGCTCTCCACGAAGGACGGCAAGTACTTCGTCCGCATCAACAAGTATGAGACCTCGCTGGTTAACGCCAACAACTCCACCGGCATCCCGACCTGGTTCTTCACCGGTCAGGGTAACTTCATTATGCGTAATGAAGACCGCGCCGATGCGTACGAGTATCACCTGACTGAGCTGGGTAACCCCAACTCGGTCGCCGATACTGGCACCACCACCGGCACGTGGGCATGGCAGTATGCACCGACTTCCGGCCAGACACAGGCCGATGCCGATGCGCTGTCTGCCGCTGCCGTGGCCGCCTGGCGGAAGTACACCCAGGAGCCGATCGTTCAGAAGATCATCAAGGCTTGGGGGTTCAACGACTTCAACAACACGCAGCTCACCACGATGTCCACCCCGGTTTCGAACTTTGTCGCGACCGAGGACCAGGTGTCGAAGGGCTGGGAGTATGAATTCGTGGCCAACCCCACGAAAAACTGGTCCGTCAGCTTCAATGCTTCCGAGACGAAAGCCATGCGCTCCAATATCGGTGGCGAAGCCCTGCAGGAGTTCGTTGCTCTGACCAACGAGTATCAGAACGGTCCGATGGGCCAGATCCGCCAATGGGGCGGTGGTGGCGCCGGCAGCACTGGTATCAACAGCTGGAATGGTAACTTCTACTCGAAGTACCTGCTCATGAAGTTGCAGGAAGGCACCTACTCGACGGAGCTCCGTCGCTGGCGCTTCAACTTCGTGACCAACTACCGCTTCACCGAAGGCAAGCTCAAGGGCTTCCGCGTGGGTGGTGGCTATCGCTGGCAGGACAAGGTCGCCATCGGCTACCCTGTCATCGATGTCAACGGGGACGGCTCCGCGATCTCCTTCGATATGGCCAATCCCTACTACGGTCCCCGCCTGGATGGCATCGACCTGTGGATCGGCTACGAGCGCAAGCTCACCAGCAAGATCGATTGGGACATCCAGCTGAACGTTTACAACGTCGGCGACGGCAACCGCCTCATCCCGGCTTCGACCCAGTATGACGGTACCGTGGCGGCCTGGACGATCGCTCCTTGCCAGACCTGGTCGGTCACCAGCTCGTTCCGCTTCTAAGCGGCACGGTTTGATCTGAGTCTCGCGGCGGACTGCGCGATGCGTGGTCCGCCGCTTTTTTGTGTCCGGCGGATACCCCTCGGCCGTCGGCAGTTTCGGGTGGGATTTCCCCGGCGCTCTGGTAAACCCAGCCGCACCGCATGCCTCTCCGCCTCGCCATCAAAGTCGATGTAGATACCGATCGTGGCACCCGCGCGGGCGTGCCCAACCTCGTATTCGACTGCCGCGAGCACGGCGCCCCGGCGTGTTTCCTTTTTTCCCTCGGCCCCGACCAGACCGGGCGCGCCATCAAGCGCGTGTTTCGCCCCGGCTTCTTCAAGAAAGTGAGCCGCACGAGCGTCGTGCAACTCTACGGGGTCCGCACGCTGCTCAACGGCACGCTCCTGCCCGCCCCGCACATCGGCCGCCGCAATGCCGAGACGATGCGCGCGGTGCGCGACGTGGGCTTCGAGGTCGGCATCCACTGCCACAATCACTACCGCTGGCAGGA
>MWDT01000211.1 GCA_002070825.1 Verrucomicrobia bacterium ADurb.Bin122 | reverse complement strand
GGGCTCATCTCCCAATCGTCGATGCGCACGCGGCCGCCTTCGTCGAAGGTGAGGGCGGAGCCGTGGTACATCTGGGTCTTGAAGAGGCGGTAGATCTGCTCAATGCAGCCTTCGTGCAGGCCCTTCTCCTTCATGACCCGGTAAAGGATCGAGATGTAGAGCGGGACGACCGGGATCGCCGAGCTGGCCTGGGTGACGAGGGCCTTGTTGACCGAGACGAAAGCGCGGCCGTAGCCGTGGGTCTTGAGCATCGCGTCGATGCGGCGGCCGGCGCGCTCGAGGTCGTTTTTGGCCATGCCGATGGTGCCGTTCTTGTAAACCGGCCAGGTGACGTCGGGCCCGATGTAGGAGTAGGCGACGGAGGTGGCGCCGGGGGCGATGAGGTTGGCGTCTTCGAGGGCCTGCATCCACATCTCCCAATCTTCACCGCCCATGACGGCGATGGTGTCGTCGATCTCGGCCTGCGAGGCCGGGTCGATGGTGACGAGGCTGACCTCACCCTTGTCGGTATCGACGGTCTTGTTGGTGTAGGATTGTCCGATGGGCTTGAGCACGGACTTGTGTACGGCGCCGGTCTTGGGATGCGTGCGGCGCGGCGAGGCGAGCGAATAGACCACGAGGTCGATCGGGCCCATGTCGCGGCGGATGATTTCGAGGGCCTGGCGCTTCAGGTCGTCGGAAAAGGCGTCGCCGTTGAGATTGGCGGCGTAGAGGCCGGCTGCGCGGGCGGCGTTGGTAAATGCAATCGAGTTGTACCAGCCGGCGGTGGCGGGGCGGTCTTCTTCGGAGGGACGTTCGAAAAAGATGCCGAGGGTCTTGGCCCCGGAACCGAAGGCGGCCGCGATGCGCGAGGCCAGGCCGTAACCGGTGGACGCGCCAATCACGAGGACGTTCTTGGGACCGCCTTGGATGGGGCCCTGACGCTTCACGTAATCGATTTGCTCTTGGATGTGGGCGGCGCAGCCGGTGGGGTGCGCAGTCACACAGACAAAGCCACGAACTCTGGGTTTGATGACCATAAAGGGGCCGACCAATGGCATGCCGCTGGTTCGCCTGACAAGTATCAATTCAGCCCTTGGAACTGCCCAAAAAATCCAGTCGCGGGGACAGATTTCGCCGGGATGGACTGGTTTTGCCAACTTCGGCTCGCCTCAATCGCGGGCTTCCTCTCAGTGGTGGGCTGTTATGCCGCACACGTCACTCCCGCACGATAAGGGCGCCTCGTCCCGCCCGGACTGGGTACCGGCCGATGCCGGTGCCGATTTCGCCACGTACGTGGTGCAAGGTGTGGTGACCGAGCCGGCGGGCACGACCTCCAGCGCACCCGCGCCGCGGCGCTCGCGCTTGTCGGTCGACGACTATGCGCGAGGTGTGCTGGCGCGCGATCCGATGGTGCTGGGCCGCGCGATCACGTTGATTGAGAGCAACGCCGCCGCCCACCAGGAGCAGGCGCAGCAGGTGTTGCAGAAGCTTTTGCCGCATACGGGCAAGGCCTGCCGCATCGGCATTACCGGCATCCCTGGCGCGGGCAAAAGTACGTTTATCGAGGCCTTCGGCTGCTACCTGACGAGCCTCGGGCTGCGCGTGGCGGTGCTGGCGATCGACCCGTCGAGCTCGGTGCACGGCGGCAGTATTTTGGGCGACAAAGTCCGCATGGAGAAACTCAGCCAGCAGCCGGGCGCCTTCATCCGTCCGTCGCCGTCGGGGGGCTCGCTCGGCGGCGTGGCGCGCAAGACCCGCGAGGCCATCCTCGTCTGCGAAGCGGCCGGCTACGATGTCGTGATCGTCGAAACGGTCGGCGTGGGCCAAAACGAGGTCTCAGTGCGCTCCATGGTCGATTTCTTCCTCGTGCTCATGATTGCCGGCGCGGGCGACGAGGTGCAGGGCATCAAAAAGGGCATCATCGAGCTGGCCGATGCGATCGTCATCAACAAGGCCGACGGTGAAAACAAGCCGCGCTGCATCGCCACACAGGCGGAGATGCGGCGCGTGTTGCACTATATCCAGCACACCACGCCGGGCTGGGAACCGCCGGCGATGACCGTCTCGTCGCTCACCCACGAGGGCATCCCGGAAGTCTGGAAGATGACCGAGGGTTATTTCTCGACGACGCGCGGCAATGGCGCGCTCGACCAGCGCCGGCGCGACCAGTCGGTGGACTGGATGCACACGTTGATCATGGAGAGCTTGCGGACGCGGTTTTATGCGTCGCCCTCGGTGCAGTCGCGGCTGGAGGCGGTGGAAAACGCTGTGGCGCATGGTCGCATGCCGGCGCTGGCTGCCGCGCTCGACCTCATCGCCGCCAGTGGACGAGAGGAAATCTGATAGTTCGTATCAGTTTTCTTTCTGACCGTGGGGGCGGCCGGGCGCCCCTTGACGCTCGGACGGGAACCTCGTTGCGTGGTAACTTCGTTACCTCGTTTTTCGATCTTTCCTAATCATGAACCTGCCCGCCTTGTTTGCGTCCGCCGGTGTGTCCGGCGGTGCGATTCCACTCTGGCTGACCGCGCCGTTCGGCTTGCTCCTGCTGCTGATCGCCGTGATGCCCCTTTCTCCGGAAAGGATTAAGCACTTCTGGGAGAAGCACTATTTGCACATCGCACTGGTGCTTGGCCTCTCGGTGGTGGGCTACTACCTCTTCAAACTTCACGACAGCACGACCGTGATTCACACGGTGAAAGAGTATTTCTCCTTCATCTGTCTGATCGGTTCGTTGTTCGTGGTTTCCGGCGGCATCCACATCAAGGTGAAGGGCGAGGCCACTCCGATGGTCAACGTCGTCTTTCTCGCGATCGGTGCGGTGCTCGCCAATTTCATCGGGACCACGGGGGCTTCGATGGTCATGATCCGTCCCTACCTGCGGATGAACAAAATCCGCATCAGCGCGTACCACGTCGTTTTCTTCATCTTCGTCGTTTCCAACTGTGGCGGCGCACTCACCCCGATCGGCGATCCGCCGCTCTTCCTCGGTTACCTGCGCGGCGTGCCGTTTTTCTGGCTGATCGATCAGGTGCTTCTGCAATGGCTCGTCACCGTTGGCGCCGTCCTTGTGGCGTTTTATCTATTTGACCGTTGGGGCTACGCCAAGGTCCCGCGCCAGGTGAAGCAGAAGATCGAGGCCGACGATACCTGGCGATTCGAGGGCGGCATCAATGTCCTCCTCCTGCTGGCCATCATCGGCGCCGTGTTTGTCCCCGAGCAATGCGAGCCGTATTTTGTGCGCGAGATCATCATGATCGCCGCCGCCATCGCCTCCTACAAGTTCACGGCCAAGACCGTGCACGAGGAAAATCAGTTCAACTTCGGTCCCATCAAGGAAGTTGCTTCGCTCTTCATCGGCATTTTCCTAACCATGATGCCGGCGCTCGGCTATATCGCCCAGCATGGCGCGGAGTTTGGCGTTAAGAAGCCTCTCCAGTATTACGTCTCGTCCGGCAGCCTCTCGTCCGTCTTGGACAACGCTCCGACCTACGCCACCTTCCTCGAACTCGCCAAGACCACCGCCCAGAGCGAGCGCCCCGCGGATTTCCCGGCTCCAGTCGCCGCGGGCAGCGATGACCAGAAGGCCGCTCGCGAACGCGCCGTCGTCCAGACGTTGATCGCGCATCCGACCGACAAGCTCCTCGTAATCGCTGTCAGCCTGGGCGCCGTCTTCTTCGGCGCGATGACCTACATCGGCAACGGCCCGAACTTCATGGTCAAATCCATCGCCGACTCCGCAGGCGTGAAGATGCCGACCTTCTTCGGTTACATCTTCAAATTCAGTCTGCCGATCCTGCTGCCGATTCTCATCCTGAGCGGATTGATCTTCCTCTCATAAGGCTCCCACTTGCTTCCCCTGACGCCGCAGCCGAAAGACTGCGGCGTTTTTGCAGGGAGTCAGGCCACCCCGCCGAACGCGCCATTGGCCACAATTCGGAGATTCCACGGGCAAACATGCCGATGGGAAGGGCATCACCATGAGTATCTCCGCCATTTCCTCCGTGTCGGCCTCGGCATATGCCTCGTCGACGAGCACCGTCAGCGTTGCGCAGATCAAACGCCAGATCGCGACGCTTCAGAAAAAGATCCAGGCTGAGCAGGCGAGCAACGACGACGCCCAGACGAAGGCTGCCAAGCTCCAGCTCTACCAGACCCAGCTCACGCAGTTGCAGCTCCAGTTGCAGCAGCTCCAGCAGGCGTCGGCGGCCTCGTAGTCGTGGCAGGTCTGCGTAGCCCTGGCACATCTGAGGGCCGTGTTTCGGCGGTTGCGCCGGCTTGGGTGGGGCGCACACTGCGCTGCGTTTTCCGAAGGATTCGCGCCGCACGCCACCCATGCTGTTTCATCTCAAAGCCGACTACGCTCCCACCGGCGACCAGCCTCAGGCCATCGAGGCGCTGGTCCAGTCCATCCGCGCGGGAAACCGCGACCAGACGCTCCTCGGCGTCACCGGCTCCGGCAAGACCTTCACGATGGCCAATGTCATCGCCCGGCTCGACCGCCCGGTGCTGATCCTCTCGCACAACAAGACCCTCGCCGCGCAGCTCTACTCCGAGTTCAAAAACTTCTTCCCGGACAACGCCGTCGAATACTTCGTCAGCTATTACGATTACTACCAGCCCGAGGCGTACATGCCGTCGAGCGACACGTACATTGAGAAGGATTCCTCGATCAACGAGGAGATCGAGCGGCTGCGCATCGCGGCGACCAGTGCGCTCGTTTCGCGTCGCGATGTGATCGTGGT
>MWDT01000210.1 GCA_002070825.1 Verrucomicrobia bacterium ADurb.Bin122 | reverse complement strand
ACCGCCTGGAAACAACTCCGCAACTACAACTACGTTTGCTCCATCGTCGGCCGGCTCAAGCCCGGCGCCACCTTTGCCCGCGCACAGGCCGAGCTCAACGCCGCCAACGACACCCTTCGCGCGCTCTACCCGCCCAACAAGGCCGACTGGGTCGTCACCGTCGACTCCCTCCAATCGGCCACCACCAGCGGCGCCCGCCCGTACCTCGCCATCCTCATGGCAACCGTCGGCCTCGTCCTCCTCATCGCCTGCGCCAACGTCGCCACCCTCCTCCTCGCCCGCGCCGCCACACGCCAGACCGAGATCGCCGTCCGCCTCGCCCTCGGCGCCAGCGCCGGCCGCATCGTCCGCCTCCTCCTCGTCGAAAGCGTGCTGCTCGCCCTCCTCGGCGGCGTGGCCGGCCTCTTCGTCGCCACCTTTGCCATCGGACCGCTGGTCGCGTTCTGCGCCGAAGGGCTCATCGCGGACCTCTCGATCGGGATCAACGCCACCGTCCTCTTTTTCACCCTCCTGGTCTCGGTCGGCACCGGCATCCTCTTCGGGCTGGTCCCCGCCCTGCGCATCGCAAAGACCGATGTCGTCACCGACCTCAAGGAAAGCTCGCGCGGCGCCGTCGGCGGCGCCCGCCACCGCCTCCAACGCACCTTCATCATCGCCGAGACCGGACTGACCGTCGTGCTCCTTTTCGCAGCAGGCCTGCTCCTGCGCAGCTTCGTCGCCACCCTCAACGCCGACACCGGCTTCAAACGCGACGGCATCCTCCTCTTCGACATCACCCGCGCCAGCGACGCCTCGCCCACGCCCGCCCACCGCGTCCGCTTCATTCAGGATGCCCTGCGCGAGCTCACCAGCCGCCCCGGCATCGCCAGCGCGGGCATGATCTCGGCAGCGCCTTTCAACGACCAACGCTTCTACGGCGACACCATCCGCCGCTCGGAAAACCCGGACCCGCGCTCCGACATCCGCAGCGGCTTCGACGGCATCGCCGGCGATATTTTCCAGGTGCTCGGCACTCCGCTGCTCCGAGGCCGATTCTTCACCGAGGCCGACAACGTCGAAGGCGCCGCGAAGGTCGTCATCGTCAACCAGGCTCTCGCCCGGCAGCTCTATGGCGACGAGGATCCCGTCGGCCGCCACGTCCGGTTCAAGGACATCGACCGCGAAATCGTCGGCGTCGTCGGCAACACCAGCCGCTTCCAGCTCGATGCCCCGCCGCCCCCGATGGTGTATCTGCCCGCGATCGATTTCCCCTGGACGATCAGCCTCGCCATCCGCGCCCACGGCTCACCGCTGGCAGTCGCCGACTCCGTGCGCGCCGCCATACGCGCCGTCGATTCCAACCAGCCAGTCGCCAACCTGCGCACCATGAGCCAGGCGATCGACAACTCCTTCGCCCTGCGCCTGCGCCGCATGATGCTCATCCTCGTCAGTGTCTTCGCCGGCATCGCACTCGTGCTCGCCTGCGTCGGCCTCTACGGCGTCATGGCCTATTCCGTCACTCAGCGCACCCGGGAGATCGGCGTGCGCATCGCCCTCGGTGCCGATGCGCGCCAGATCCTCACCAACATCGTGCGAGGCGGCCTCGGCCTCGTTGCCATCGGGCTGGGCCTCGGCGGACTGGCTTGCGTGCCGGCCGCCTTTGCCATGCGCAGCCAGTTCTTCGGCATGCAGTCCTTCGATTTCGGCTTCGTTTTCGCCATCATCTCCTGCGCGCTGACGCTCGTCGCCCTCCTCGCCTGCTGGGTGCCCGCACGCCGCGCCACCCGCGTCGATCCCATGATCGCCCTGCGAAGCGAGTAGCCCCGACTTTCACCCTTCCCTCTTCACCCTTCACTCTTCCATGTTCGCCGATCTCCGCTACGCCCTCCGCCAGTGCCAGCGAGCCCCGGGCTACTCGCTCGTGATCGTGCTGACCCTCGCCCTCGGCATCGCCGTCAACACGACCCTCTTCGGCGTCGCCAGCACCTTTCTGTTTCAACGCATGCCCGTGGCGGAGGCCGACCGGCTCATGCTCGTGCTCCAGCGCAGTCAGGCCTGGAACACCCCGCACGGTATCTCGTTTCCCGATTTTAAGGACTACCGCGAGCGCCTCCGCAGTCTCGAATCGCTCGTCGCCTACACGCCCATGGCCGCGCACTTCTCGACGGGCACCGATGCGCCCCAGCGCGCCTGGCTCGAAGTCGTCACGCCCAATGCGTTTTCCGCCCTCGGCGTCCAAGCCCTGCACGGCCGCATGCTCCTGCCCTCGGACGGCGAGTCGGTCGGCGCCGCCCCCGTCGTCGTGATCTCTCACTCGTGCTGGACGCAGCGCTTTGGCGCCGATCCAAGCATCGTCGGCCGCGCCATCCGCATCAACTCGCGCACCTTTACCATTGTCGGTGTCGCCCCGAAATCGTTCACCGGCCTCTCGCCCTACCTCGACGTCACCGGCTTCGTCTCCACCGGCACGCTCGACAACCTCAAGGCCGACGGCCCCGGCATGCTCGAATGGCGCGCCGCCAGCCTCTGGCGCGTCGTCGGCAAACTCCGTCCCGACGCCACCCTTGAGTCCGTCCGCGCCGAGGCGGAGATCGTCACCCGCCAGATCGTCGCCGAGCACCCCGACAGCCATCACGACGTCTCCTCGGTGGTCATACCGGAAAACCGCGGCCGCCCCGATCCCTCCGTCTCGGACATGCTGCCCGTCTTCGCGGTGTTTTTCTTCGGACAGGTGATCCTCGTGCTCGGCATCGCCTGCGCCAACGTCGCCAACCTCATGTTCGCACGCGCCGCCGCACGCCAGAAGGAGCTGACCGTGCGCGCCGCCCTGGGCGCCTCCCGCGCCCGCCTCGTGCGGCAACTCCTCGTGGAGAGCCTCCTGCTCGCGGCCATCGCCGGCGCGCTCGGCTGGTGCCTCTCCACCTGGACCGCCCCGCTCATCGGCAACATCGCCGCGCAGGGTGACATGCCCATGGCCCAGACCGAACCGTCCCTCTGGCCGCAACGCATCTTTACCGTCATCGTCTCCATCCTCGCCGGCTTTGGCAGCGGCCTGCTCCCGGCACTGCGCGCCTCTCGGATCGACATCAACACCCAGTTGCGTGAAGGCGCCATCGCCGCGCCGCGCCGTCACCGTCTGCGCAACCAGTTTGTCGTCGGCCAGGTCGTATTCTCCCTGATCGTGCTCGTCTTCGCCGTGCTCTTCGCGCGCAGCCTCCAGCGCGCCCGCGGGACCGACCTCGGCTTCCGCTACGACAACACCCTCACCGTCTCCCTCAATCCCTCGCTCCAGCGCTACACCGAGGCACAGACCCGCCGCTTCGCCGACGAAGCGCTCACCCGCATCCGCGCCCTGCCCGGCGTCGCCGATGCCACCCTTTCGAGCAGCGTCCCCTTCGACTACGCGATCGGCCTGCGCGATGTGATCCCGGAAAGCCCGGTTTCATCCCTGCCCAACGCCACGCTCGGGACCGGCTACGCCATCGTCGCCCCAGGCTACGAACAAGCCCTCGGCCTGCGCCTTCTCTCCGGCCGCACCCTCGCCCAGACCGACACCCTCACCAGCCGGACCGTCGCCGTGGTCAACGCCGCCTTTGCGGAACGCTGCTGGCCTGGTCAGAATCCGCTCGGACGCCGTTTCCAGCAATGGCAGGGCGGCCCCTTCGTCGAGGTCGTCGGCGTCGTTGCCACCGCAAAATACATGATGATCAACGAAGCTCCGCGCCCGTTCTACTACACGTCGATCGGCCAGACCTTGGAGGAGCGCCCCTTCACCCTGATCATCCGTGCCCATGGCGACACCTCCGCACTCATCCGCCCGGTACGCGCGGTCCTCTTCGAACTCGACCCGCACCTGCCCCTCTACGACCTGCGCACCATGGACGAGCTCATGGGCAGCAGCATCTTTGCCTTCATGCCGCTGCGGCTCGGAGCGATCATCGCTGGCATTCAGGGCGTCATCGGACTCGGACTCGCCGTCATGGGCCTTTACGCCGTAGTCGCCTTTGGTGTGGCCCAGCGCACCCGCGAGATCGGCATCCGCATGGCCCTCGGCGCCCACGCCCGATCAGTCGTGTACACGGTCATGCGCGACAGCGTGCGGCTCGCCCTGCTCGGCACCGGCATCGGCCTCCTGCTCTCCGTCGGCCTCGGCTTCGTGCTTTCAAAAGTTCTTTTCGGCATGCAGCCGATCGACTCGCTTGCGCTCTTCGGAGGCACGGCGGTGCTGCTCGCCGTCGCCGCCCTCGCCTGCTGGCTGCCCGCCCGGCGTGCCACCCGCATCGATCCCATGGCCGCGTTGCGCACCGAATAAGCCGCGCCGGCCACACCGCCCCCATCATTCTCATGCTTCAGCATCTCCGCTTCGCCCTCCGCCAGTTCCGCAAGGCCCCCGGCTTCACCACGCTCGTGGTGCTCACGCTGGCCATCGGCCTCGGCGCCAACACCGCCATCTTCGGCATCGTCAACGCCACCTTCCTGCGCGCCCTTCCCTATCCCGAGCCGGCGCAGCTCGTACGCGTTTTCGAGTCCAGCCACCAGTGGCCGAAAATGTCCGTCTCCTATCCCAACTTCCTGGACTGGCAGAAATCGCAGGACGTCTTCTCCGGCCTCGCGATCTACCGCAGCAGCTCGCTTAAACTGGAGACACCGCAGGGCACCGACCGCGCCACCGTCGGCTACGTCTCGGGCGATTTCTTCAGCATCCTCAGCGTGCACGCCGCCCTCGGGCGCGACCTCGCTCCGGAGGATGACCGCGAAGGCGCCGCGCCCTCGGCCTGGCTCAGCCACG
>MWDT01000209.1 GCA_002070825.1 Verrucomicrobia bacterium ADurb.Bin122 | reverse complement strand
AAATGGCGATAGGTTGCCCGGCAAAAAGCGCATGAGGGGGAGATTTATCCGGCAGGTAGCCGGCGGTCGCAAGACGCAGCGACGGGGCAAATGTTACAATCCAGAGGCCAGGGCACAGGCCCGGGGCAAAAAAACCCTGACGGCAGCCAAAGATTTTTGCTTGCCGTGTGCTGCGGAGCCTCCGTACTACCGGCCCTCCTCCGACTTTGTGCGGAGGAAATGCCAGGGTAGCTCAGTGGTAGAGCAGAGGACTCATAAGCCTTTGGTCGCGAGTTCAATCCTCGCCCCTGGCACCACTTTAAGCTCCAAGCGTCTACAACGGCGTTTGGAGCTTTTTTGCGTGCGGGCGTGGCGGATCAGCAACGCACGCCACACCGCTGGAGAAACCGGCGCAGCGCACGGACGGGCACGGTGAGTTTCCACGACCAAGTTTGTTTCAACGCCTGCAAGCGGGCCTCGCCCTCTTCGCGCACGCGGACGATTTCGCGGTCCAGATGCGCGATGTGGAGCGAGGCGAGACGATGGTCCTCGGCAACCGTTTCAAAATTCTGGCGCCAATGGGACACCTGGGCCGTGAGATCGGCCTCGCGGGACTGCAACTGCTCCACCTGCCCGGCCAGATTGGTGGCGTGCTGCTGCGTCAGAGCGAGTGCCTTCTCGGCGGTGGCCAGTTGCTCGACTGCAACCTGCCACTTCGACTGCCAATCAGCCCACTCGCGTCCGGCCAGATGCTCCAGGTAGGCCAGCTCGGCCGCAGCCGAATCGCCGACGCCCAAGGCGCGCAATGCCGGCGAGAGCTCGGTCTCCGCCTCGCGCCACCCGCCCCAGGCATCGATCCGGGCGGGGTGTGCCAGGGAATCGCGGTAAAATGATTCCAGCCGGTCGCTGATGGCTCCGAGCTCGAAATGCGTCCGGGCAAACTCCGCGGCGTTGCTCGCGAGGCTGCCGGCCAGCGCGGCATCCGCCCAGATGCGCTGGCAGGCGACGGCCATCTCTTCGGCGGAGCCGTGGGAGAGCAGCACGGCGTCGAGCCCGTTGCGCAGGAGCCGGCCGACATTGCTCGCCGGAGCGACCACCGGCCGCCCCATCGCGAGCATCTCGGGCAATTTCGAGGGCAGGCGGTAATCGTTGAACGCACCGGTGTGTCCCGGCTGCACGAGGGCATCGGCGAGGGCGAGCAACTTGGGCAGCAGTGCCTTCTCGACAAAGCCCATGTCGACGACCTGCGCGGACCACTCCGCCGGGAGGGGCTCGCTAAATTTCGTGGAAAACAACCCGGTGCGGATGAGCCGGGTGGGAACGCCGCGGGCATTGAGCAGCGCGACCGCCGCGTAGAGCTCCCGGATTTCGTGCTCGTTGGCAAAGGTGTTGGAGCCGGTGTAAACGATCACCTTCTCGCCGTCGCGCAGCCCGAGCTCGGCGCGCAACGCCGGATCGGCCGGCTGGGGCTTGTAGAGCGAGAAATCCACGCCCGGCGGCAACGTGAGCACGGGCGCGCCGGCCGGCACAAATTCGCGCAACGTATCGACGATCACCGTGCAGCCATCGGCCACGCGCAAAAACGCACGCGAACGCACCGGATGACTGAGGGCGCGGGGTGCCAAATCCGCCCGCTGCAAGCCGGCCGGCGCACGCAGCTCGTCGGTGCGACAACGCAACATGGCCGACAGCAGGTGATCCTCGTTGTCCTCCAGGTGGACGAGCGTGCGACCGGGCACGAGATGCCGGTACGCCACCGCAAAGCGTCGCACGTTTTCCCGCGGCGTCCACGCGTGCAGGATATCCGCACCGCGACCATCCGGGAAACACCGGGGCGACGCCAGAACCTCGTCGTACGTCATCGGCGCAAAGGCCGGATCGGCGATCACGCGGATCGTCTCCTTGTCGGACGGCACCGCGACCACGCACGCATGGCCGCGCGCCGCGAGCGCCCGCGCAAAAAGGCCGATGTGGTTCAGGCTGTTGGCCGTGAAGTCGCCGTAGTTGACAAAGAGGATGTTCACGGAGTGGGCGGGGTTGCTGGAGTGGAGATTTTGCGGTGCAACGGCGGTCACCACACTTGAGTGCGCGGCGGCCAGGCCAGCTGCATGCCTTCGATCTCAAGGGAGAGGTTCGTGTTGTAGGCGGGATCGGCCGCGAGGAGTTCTCCCCACGTGCGTTTCATGTAGTCCACCTCGGCATCGAAGCGGTGTTTTTTCTCCGGCGTATCGTCGAGCCCGCGGCTGATCGATTCGTGGTGGTAAAGCTCGGCGAAGGGCGTCCACAAATTGCGGTACCCGGCGCGCCTGATGCGCAGGCAGAAATCGACGTCGTTGAAGGCGACCGCCAGCTCGCGCTCGTTAAAGCCGCCGACCTCTTCGAAGAGCGCGCGGCGGATGAGCAGGCACGCGGCCGTCACCGCGCTGTAATTCTGGATGAGGCGGGCACGGTTTTTCTGGCCATCGGAGCCGCGAGGCGCGTGGAGAAACGCATGGGCGGCCACCCCTCCCAAGCCGAGAAACACCCCGGCATGCTGGATCGTGTCGTCGGGGTAGTAGAGCATGGCGCCGACCGCACCGATCTCGGGCCGGGTCGCATGGCTGACCATCTCGCGCAACCACCCCGGCGTGATCACCTCGATGTCGTTATTGAGGAGACACACGAGCTCGCCGCGGGCATGGCGGACGGCAAAGTTATTGATCGCAGAATAGTTAAACGGCGCTGGATAATCCAGCACGCGGATCGCGGGGTCCTGCTGGATCCAATGCAGGAGCGCGAGCGCATCGGGATCGTCCGAGCGATTGTTGACGACAATGATCTCGTACTCCGGATAGTCCGTGAGGTCGCGGATCGAGCCCAGGCACTGGCGCAGATAGCCCGCCGCGTTGTACGAGGGGATGATGATCGAGACCATCGGAGCCCGCGCCGGCATCGGATAAATCGCCCGCCAGTGGTGCCCGGGGACGGGTTGCAACGACACCGCCACCCCACGCCGCTGGAAATGATCCTGCAAGGCCCGTTCGGCCGCTCCCACGGTGTAGTCCTTCTCCGTGTTGGCCAGCGCGGTCGAGCCGCGGATCGCCCGCCAGTGATATAACACCTTCGGGATGTGCCCGACCTGCTCGGGCCGCAGCTGCTCGACGACGCGCAACGCCAGATCCCAATCCTGGCTCCCCTCGTATCCGACACGGAAACCGCCCACCGCACGGATCAAGTCCGTGCGAAAAACAGACAGGTGCGACAGGCAGTTCTGCCCGGTCAACAGATCCGGCAGATAGTCGGGTTTGAAATACGGATCGAAGCGCTGCCCCTCCTCGTCGATTTTATCCTCGTCAGAATACCAGGCGGCGACATCGGGCCGGCGGGCATGGTTGAGCACCACACACGCCAGCGCATCCGGCGACAGTTCATCGTCGTGGTCGAGCAGCGCCACCCACTCGCCCGAGGCCAGCTCCAGAGCCGAATTGGAGGCACGCGAGATGTGGCCGTTGGTCTCGCGATGCACGACTTTGATCCGGGCATCCTGCTGAGCGTAGCGCGCCAGCACTTCGCGAACATGGGCGGCGGGCGACGCATCGTCGGCGATGCAAAGTTCCCAATTTTCGTACACCTGCTCGCGAACCGATTCGATCGCGCGCACGAGCCAGCGCTCCGGTGCGTTGTACACCGGCATCAAGATCGAGATTCGTGGCTTCTGGTCCGGCGCCAGCACACCGAGCTTCGCCCGCAGCGCCGAGGCCTTTTCCGGCGTCAAGCGGTCGTAGCGGTCCACCCACGTGGCGTAATCGCGCTGGACCGGGCGCCGGCTGGTGCGCAGCGGACGCGCCTCCTGTGCCTGCCAGCGGCCCGTGGGGAGGCACACTTCCAGGATCACGGCATACTCGCGCTCGGGCTCCAGTTCGTACGCGATTTCAAAACCATAGGGCGCGTCGGCGACGGCCCAGCCGTTGGACTGCGCCACGTCGGGCCGGAATATCCGGTCCTTGGTGGCGGAAAAAACCCGGCCGTCGATGCGCGCACGCACCGCGGCTAGCGGCACGCCGCCAGCGAGGGCACACCAGCCCACGATGCGCCCCTTGGCTGGCGCAGCCTCCCAGCTCTCCGGCATATCCAGAGCCAAGTCGACCGGCACGCGCCGCCGGCTCCGATCGAGCAGCGCGCGGCGCATCGCGCGCAACCAGCCCGTCGACTGCCACGAAAACGACTGCTGCATCCGCTGGATCTTCTCTTTGCCACGCGCCAGCTCCTGCTCCGCAGCGGCGAGCCGGGCCTCCAGATCCTTCACACGATCAGCCTGCGCCGTCGCACTTGCGGGCCGGTGATAGGCCCGGAGTCTGGCCCACTGCTGCCGCCACACCTGTGCCGGATCGTCCTTGGAGACGTGGGCTTCCGTGCCCGAATCGAGAGAGTTTAAAGTGTGCGGCAGCGACATGTTCGCGGGTGTATCGAAACGCGCAAACAAAGGTTCCCCCACCGGACCTTGTCGATATTTGTTTACGCCCCCACAAACGCAGGCCACCGGCAACAACACCCATGCGCGCGTTTGATCGTCTGCCGGCTTGAAATCCTTCCACGCTATGCAACAACACTCGCGATAATAGTCCACGGCTCTCCTACCCCACACGATGCAAGCCTGCGAACCGACACCCGAACTCGTCATACTCCGTGAATTGCTGGCCCAGGAAACCGGCTTCGTCTCCGGCAGCGCCCTGGCTGAAAAGCTCGCCATGAGCCGCGTCGCCGTCTGGCAACACATGGAAAAGCTCCGCAGCCAGGGCTTCGAATTCGAA
>MWDT01000208.1 GCA_002070825.1 Verrucomicrobia bacterium ADurb.Bin122 | reverse complement strand
TTGGTTCTGTGGGGTTGCCGTCTAGATACTGTACTTGTGTTAGGACAGTGAGTTATCACTTCTGACGGAAATCGAAGAGTGAGGTATTGGAAGGGAGGTGGACCGTGCCTTGTGAGAGGAGGCAGAGCGGCATCTGGGCGCAGATTGGTTGCGAGGGATTCAAAAGCTCATCGTTCGCGCACCGGGCAGGTCGCGATTGGGGGATCGACTCGACGAGATTAACAGAAGTGCGCCCGGAGCGCCTGTCCCGAAAACATGGGACAACGCCTCCGCCGGTCGCAGTCGCCTCGCCGGCCGACAGGCGTCCGACCACTCGCACGAAACCCACCAGCAACGCGAAACGACACGCGGCGCAGCCATGTCCCAAGAACACGGGACAGGTTGGCGCCATGAAAGAAAGTGACAGTGCCCTACTCGGTTTCTGAATCTACCATCGTCTGAGCTGAGGCGGACGTCCTCCCCTTCCCATCCTTGGCGATCTGGCACGGCCCATGATGATTCCCCTCAAAACCAATTGTATATGAAAACTCTATCAATCCCCCTGGTAACGGCAAAAACACTTGGGCTGAGTATCGCAGTCGCGGTGACTGCGGCGTGCGCACAAGCAAAGACCACCGAGCCCGCGACGCCTGCCCCTGCCGGCAAAGTCGAGTTTGCCACCGTGCAATACATCGCCCCCGGCGACAGCCCCGCGATGATCGTCGAGAAAGCCGCAAAAGTCCTCCCCCGCCCCAACCAGACCGACTGGATGCGCCTGGAGCGGACGTTCTTCCTCCACTTCGGTCCAAACACGTTCCGAGGCCTCGAATGGGGCGACGGGCGCGAGTCTCCCTCGATTTTCAACCCCACCGCGCTCGATGCCAACCAGTGGGTCGCCGCCATGAAAGACGCCGGCTGCAATCTGCTGATCCTTGTGAGCAAGCACCACGACGGTCTCTGCTTCTGGCCCTCGCGCTACACCAAGCACTCAGTCGCCTCGAGCCCCTGGCGCGACGGCAAAGGCGACATGGTCCGCGAAGTCGCCGAAGCCTGCCGCGCGCAGGGCATCAAGCTCGGCATCTACCTCTCACCGGCCGATCTCTATCAACTCCGCACCAACCCCACCAATCCCGCCGGCTACTACGGCAACGGCAGCCCAAAGGTCCGCTCCACGATCCCGACCGATCCCGCGAGTTTCCAATCCGACCCGAGCCGCGGACGCGCCCCCACTCCGGGCTTCCCCACCTTCACCTACGAAGTCGACGACTATAACCGCTATTTCATGAACCAGCTCTACGAGCTCCTGACGGAGTATGGCCCGATCTCCGTCGCCTGGTTCGATGGCGCCAATCCCGACCCGAGCGTGCACGAGACCTACGACTACACCGCGTGGTACGACATGATTCGCAAACTCCAGCCCGGCGCCGTGATCTCCGTCAAAGGCCCCGACGTACGCTGGGTCGGCAACGAGGGCGGATACGGCCGCACCACCGAGTGGAGCGTCATCCCTCTGCCGGAATCGCCCGAGGCACACACCTGGCCCGACAAACAACAGCAGGATCTCGGCAGCCGCGCAAAACTCACCCCCGGCTCCTTCCTCTGGTGGTATCCTGCGGAGGTGAACACCTCGATTCTCAACGGCTGGTTCTGGTCCGCCGACAAACGCGCCAAGAGCCCCGCCGAACTCGTTGACTACTTCTACCGCTCCGTCGGCCGCAACGGCAACATGCTGCTCAGCCTCGCGCCCGACACCCGCGGCCTGATCCCCGACGATCAGCTCGCCTCGCTTCACCAGATGGCCGAGGTCGTTCGCAATACCTTCGCGCACGATCTCGCCACCGGCGCCACATTCGCCACCGACTCCGCAAACCCCGCACACGCTGCGGCGCTCGCCCACGACGGCAACCTCGACACCTGGTGGGAGGCCGCCGCCGGCCAGACCGCCGCCACGTTCACCCTCACCCTGCCCGCTCCGGTCACTTTCGACGTCGTTTCCCTACAGGAAGCCGTTGCCCAACGCAGCCAGCGCATCGAGAGCTTCGTCATCGAAACGTGGAGCGCCGCCGCATCGGCTTGGTCGACGCCCGCGACGGTCGACGGACTAACCACCGTCGGCTACAAACGCCTCGCGCGCCTCGCATCCCCCGTGACGACCGACCGCGTGCGCATCCGCATCACCGGCTCGCGCCTCGAACCCACACTCGCCGAGGTCGGTCTTCTCAAACAATCCCTGCCGCTCGCCCCGCAGATCGCCGAGCGCAATCGCGACGGCTCTGTCGCCGTCACTCATCCGCACGCGCTCCCGATCATCTACACCCTCGACGGCAGCGAGCCAAACGCCGGATCCCCCGTCTATCGTGGCCCGATTCCCCTCCCCGAAGGCGGCACCGTCAACGCCGCCGTCCTCACGGATGATCGCCGCGTCGGCCTGGTCGCCGGCAAAACCATCGTCGGCGTCGCCCCCACCCATTGGACCGCAAAAGCCGCGCCCTCCGGCGACGCTTCCAAAGCCATTGATGCCGATGCCGGCACACTTTGGGAAACGCACATCGCCGCCGACGCCGCCTCTGAAACGCGTCCGAGCCTGACCATCGACATGGGGGCCACGCGCCGCATCCGCGGTTTTGCCTACCTCCCGCGCCAGGACTGGAACTTCCAAGGCGTGGTCGATCGCTACCGCTTCGAGACGAGCCTGGACGGCACGCATTGGACGACGCAGGTCGCCGCAGGCGAGTTCGCCAACATCCAGAACAATCCCATGCTCCAGGAAGTCACCTTCGCGCCCACCGAGGCACGCTACTTCCGCTTCACGCCCCTGCGCGATGTACGCCAGACCGGCTCGGCTCACGTCGCCGAGATCACCGTCCTGCCCGCCAAATCGGAATAACTCCGCCAGCCCGTGAAGTCGGAAAACGCGACCGCACGGGCCGCATCCCATGAAAAATCGCCTCCATTGCTTCGTGCTCTTGGTGATCGCGACCTTGGCCGCAGGCGCCCTTCAAGGCGCCGCAGCGCCCACGGTGTGCGGCTCCGGTCCGACCTCCATCCGCTGGATCTGCAGCACCGAAGAGGATCGCTGGCACGAACGGACCGTCGAGCCTGCCGAGCCGGCTACGCCCGTATCTGACCTGCGCATCAGCCTCGATCCCACCCAGACATTTCAAACCATCGATGGCTTCGGCGGCTGCTTCAACGAACTGGGTTGGGAGGCGCTGACCGCCATCCCCGACGACCGCCGCGAGGCCGCGCTCAAGGAGCTGTTCTCGCCCGGAGGCGCCAACTTCACCCTCGGCCGTGCCCCGATCGGGGCCAACGATTTCTCGCTCGGCTGGTACTCATTCAACGAGACGCCCGGCGACTACGAGATGAAGGATTTCAGCATCGCGCGCAGCCGCGAATGCCTGCTCCCATTCATCAAGGCCGCGATGAAGTACCAGCCCACGCTCGGCATCTGGGCCTCCCCGTGGTGCCCGCCGTCGTGGATGACCACCAACGGCCGCTACCGCCAGGGCAGCATGAAGAGCGATCCGCAGACGCTCGCCGCCTACGCGCTCTATTTTTCCAAGTTCATCCAGGCGTGGCGCGCCGAAGGCATCCCTCTCTACGCCGTCCATCCGCAAAACGAGATGGCGCTCAACACCAACGTCTATCCCCAATGCGTGTGGGACGCCGGCACCCTCAACCTATTCCTCCGCGATCACCTCCTGCCCCAGCTCCGCCGCGACCAAATCGACATTGAGGTCTGGCTCGGCACCGTGGTGAACGAGAACCTCGCCGAATACGTCGACCCCATCCTAGGCGACCCGGTCACCGGGCCCGGCATCGTCGGCGTCGGCTACCAATACGGCGGCCAGAAAACCTTCCTCGCCACCCACCAGAAATACCCCGGCAAGAAACTCGCCCAGACGGAGACCGAGTGCTACGGCGGCGGCAACGCCTGGGACCAAGCGCTACTCACCTTCGGTCACATGATCGAAGACACCGCCAATTTCGCCAACAGCTACTTCTTCTGGAACCTCGTCCTCGACGAGTCCGGCCTCAGCCGCTGGAACTGGCGGCAAAACAGCCTGCTCACCGTCGACCGCAAGACCGAGACGGTGCACTACAACCACGAGTTCTACGCGATGAAGCACTTCTCGGCCACCGTGCTTCCCGGAGCCCGGCGCATCGCCGTCCAGAGCGGCCCGCTGCCGAAGTGCGTCGCGTTTCAAAACCCCGACGGCTCCCGCGTGCTCATCGTCCTAAACGACACCGACCGGACGATCTCCGCGGTGCTGGACGCCAGCGGCATGCCCATGCGGCTCGACCTGCCCGCCCAGTCGATGAACACGTTCACCCTCCGCTGAGCCCCCCTCTTAACGCTTCCCCGCAAGCCACGCTCCGCACTCTAGCACCTCAAGCACGCACCATCTCATGATTCCCTGGCTCCATCACATGCGCCGTTTCATCCACATCTGCCACTGGCTCCTCGCCGCCGCCGCGGGCTGGAGCGCGGCCACCTGCGCTGCGGCCTCGCCGCGCACGACCCTCTCGCTCGACGACGACTGGCGCTTCCATCTCGGCGAGGCCCCCGGCTCCGAATCCGCCGCCTACGACGACCAAGGCTGGCGACGCGTCGATGTGCCACACGATTACGTGGTCGAGGGCACCTTCACGGAAAAACCGACCGGACAAAACGACGCCCTCGCCCCAGACTGGTACTGGTTGCACGGGTTCCTGCCGGTGAAGCCCGCCGTCTACCGAAAGGCACTCGACATTCCTCACTCGCTCAAAGGGCGCCGCCTCTGGCTCGAATTCGACGGCGTGTT
>MWDT01000207.1 GCA_002070825.1 Verrucomicrobia bacterium ADurb.Bin122 | reverse complement strand
GAGGCCTTCATCGCCGCCTCTCTGCGCAACTTCGGACGCCTGCTCATGACGGCGTTCATGACCGACGAATACCGCAGCGCCCTCCAACGCGCCGAAGAAATCCCCGCCGAGGAGGCGTTTTCCGAAGTCTTCGGCCTGACCCCGCTCGAACTCGGCCGCACCCTCCTGCGCTCCGCCAACCTCCCCAAGGTCCTGCTCGACGCGCTCCGCGAATGCTCGCCCCAGGTCCTCGCCACCCTCAACGACGCCAGCAAGGAGCTCCTCGTCGCCGCCGAACTCTCCATGCAACTGTGCGAGCTCGCCATCGACCGCGAGCGCTCCGCCTCCGAATTTACCGCCGCCACCCAGGCCCTCGCTGACCGCTTCCGCACCCACATCAAACTCACCAGCGACGACATCGACAACACCCTCGCGTTTGCCGGTGAGCGCATCTCCATTTTCACGCACGCCTTCGGCGTCCAGGGTTTCTCCCGCGACTACGTTGCCCTGCTCCGCCGCCGCGCCCAGCACATGGAGCCCGCCACCGGGCCACAAGCGCCCCAGACCCGCAAACCCGCGCAACCCGCCCCCTCTGACCCTCAGGGAAAACGCGCCCCGGCGCCCGACGCCATGCCTGCGCCGCCAGACGCCGCCGCCACCTTTGCCGTGCCTCCACCCGACCCGGTCTCGCCTGAGTCCGTCGGCCCCGCAGCCCCACCACTCGAACCTGTCGTCTGCACCTCGCAAGTCTGGCAGGATGGCCTCGCCCAACTCTCCGACTGCCTCGCGCAATCCACCATCGACTACACGCGCGTCCGCCAGCAGGCCATGGAGTGCGTCCAAGCCGGCTTTGGGGCCCCCGAAGCCGTCTTCTTCTCCATCGAATCCGACCTCCGCAATTTCGTCGCCACCCACGGACAGGGCTCCCTCTTCCGTTTTCTCCGCGGCGACCGCGCCATCCGGCTCGACGAACAGACCGTCTTCGGCGTCTGCCTGCGCCGGCGGGAAAACGTCGTCATTCACCGCACCAGCGACCCCAAGACCGCCCCCTATCTGCCCAAATGGTGCCACGGCGAACACGGCCTCGGCTCCTTCGTCGCCCTCCCCCTGCACGACCAGACCAGGTGCTTTGCCCTCCTGCTCGTCGGCTGGCCCGCGCCGCGCCAGATCACACTCACCGCGGATCACACGCGCCTCCTCCGCGCCCTCCTCTCGCTCGTCTCCGCCGCCCAACGACTCAGCTCCCGCAGCTGAGTACCCAGGCTCCGGCCCCCCACGCCATGCACGACCGTTGGCGCATCTCCCACGCCCAAGGCTACCTCGCCCTCGGCATGGTCGACGAAGCCGCCGCCGAGCTCGCCCAGTTGCCCAAAACCAACGACTCGACGCCCGTCCTCGCCCTGCGCGGCCTAGTCCTTCAGGAGCAGCGCCAGTGGCCACTCCTTCTCCCGATCGCCGCCGAACTCGCGCGCCGCGATCCCGCCGAAGCCGGCTGGTGGGTCATGTGGGCCTACGCCGCACGCCGCAGCGAAACCCTCGCCCACGCCGAAGCCATTCTCCGAGACGCCGAGCTCCACCACCCCGCCGACCCCACCATCCAGTTCAACCTCGGCTGCTACGCCTGCCAACGCGGCGACCAGCACGAAGCCGCACGCCGCGTCAACCAGGCCATCGCGCTCGACGCCACCTTCCGCCAGCAGGCCCTCGAAGACGATGACCTCGCCCCGCTCCGCGCCTCCGGCTACCGCCCGCCCGCGACCTGACCGGCCTCAGCGCACCTGCTGCCGGTAGCCGCCGGGGCTCATGTGAAACTGCCGGCGAAACGCCTTGCACAGATGGTTCGCGTCCGCGAAGCCCGTCTGCCCCGCGATATCCTTCAGCGGCAGCGACGTCTCCCGCAACAGCCGCCGCACCTCCGCCAGCCGCACCTCCAGGATATACGCCGCCGGCGCCAACCCCGTCGCCGCGCGGAACCGATGGCTGAAATGACTCCGCGACAGCTCCTGCTTCGCCGCCAGTTCCTCGATGCCAAACGACCGCGACAGGTTGCCCAACGTGTACTCTCGCGCCAGCTCCAGCATCGCCTCGCGCTGACCTCGCGGATGCGCCAGCTCGTGCAGGTGCCGCTCAAACGCCAGCATCCATTCCAGCCACGCACCCTCCTCGCTAAAAGTGTCCTCGAACCGCTGATGGCACGTCCGCTCGAAAAGCATCCGGCTCTGCGCCATTAACGCCGACCCCGCCGACAGCGAAAACACCGGCGCGTGCAACTTTGTCTGCGCCTCCAGCCGCGCCACCAGATACGGATGCGTAAACGTGAACCAGAAAAACGTCCAACTCGGGCTCTCCTTCGGCAGGTAGTACACGTGCTCCGAGGGAAACACGGCGAAAAACGCCGAGCCCGGCCCCACCGTCCATTTCCGCCCGCCCTGCTCAAACGCACCCCAGCCCGTCAACGTCGCCTGAAACACCACCTGCGGATGCGAGCGCACCGCGCCGCGCCGCAACCCATCCCAGCGGTACTCCGCCGGCACCGTCCGCGTCTCGAGCCCCAGGTAGATATCGCCCGCCGGGCGATGCCCTGAACGGTCACCTCCCCACACGGAAAACGCGCGGGCCAACGACGATTGGAGGGAGTCGATATCGGGAGTCACAAATCGACCCCTATGCGGTGCCTCCGACCATTGCAGGCTTTTTTCCACTCCGGTATGCTCTTTTAAACGTCAACCAACCCGGCGGACGATCCGACCATCCGCGCCGCCCCCTTTCCATGCCGACCGCTCTCCAACCCGTTCCCGCTGACATCCGCACGCCCGCCACGCCCGAGACCCCGCGCATCAACGGCGCCTCGATCTGCGGCGCCAGCCCCGGCGCGCCCTTCCTCTACCGGATGCCCGTCACCGGGCGCCGCCCGATAACCTACGCCGCCGAGCATCTCCCCGCCGGCCTCTCGCTCGACTCCGCCACCGGCATCGTCACCGGTCGCGTTGCCCAAGCCGGCGAGTACCGCGTCACCCTCCGCGCCCAAAACGCCCTCGGCTCCGCCGAGAAAACGCTCCGCATCGTGATCGGCGACACGCTCGCGCTCACGCCGCCCATGGGCTGGAACAGTTGGAACTGCTGGGCCCACGCCGTCGATCAGGACAAGGTCCTGCGCTCCGCCCGCGCCCTCGTTGCCTCCGGCCTCGCCGACCACGGATGGTCCTACGTCAACATCGACGACACCTGGCAGGGCCACCGCCACGCACCCGACCGCGCCCTCCAGCCCAACCCAAAATTTCCCGACATGGCGCGCCTGTGCGGCGAGATCCACGCACTCGGGTTGAAGGCCGGCATCTACTCCAGCCCCTGGATCACCACCTACGCCGGCTTCCCCGGCGGCTCCAGCGACTCGCCCGACGGCGCCTGGAAACACGAGACGCCCTACGAGCACAACAAGCGCATGGGCCGGTACGCCTTCACGCAGCAGGACGCCGCCCAGTTCGCCGCCTGGGGCTTCGACTATCTGAAATACGACTGGAATCCCAACGACGTTGCCCACGCCAGCGAGATGGCCCTCGCCCTCCGCGCCACCGGCCGCGACATCGTCTTCAGCCTCTCCAACTCCACACCCTTCGCCGAAATCGACGAGCTCGCCCGCTGGTGCCACTGCTCGCGCACCACCGGCGACATCTGGGACACCTGGCAGGAGCCCGGTCCCTGGCAGCACTCCGTCTCCGAGATCGGTTTTAACCAGGACAAATGGGCGCCCCACGGACGCCCCGGCCACTGGAACGACCCCGACATGCTCGTCGTCGGCTGGGTCGGCTGGGGCCCCAGCCTCCACGCCACCAAGCTCACCCCCGCCGAGCAGTACACGCACATCAGCCTCTGGTGCCTCCTCGCCTCGCCGCTGCTCATCGGCTGCGACCTCGAACGCCTCGACGCCTTCACCCTCAACCTGCTCACCAACGACGAAGTCCTCGCCGTCAACCAAGACGCCCTCGGCCAGCAGGGCCGCCGCATCGCCACCATCGGCGCCATCGATGTCTTCCGAAAAGACCTCGAAGACGGCAGCGCCGCCTTCGGCTTCTTCAACCGCGGCGACCGCGTCCACCGCGTCACCGCCAAGCTCGACCGCCTCGGCTCCCCAGGCCTGCAACGCGTCCGCGATCTCTGGCGACAGCGCGACCTCGGCGACTTCACCGGCGATCTCTCCGTCGAAGTCGCCCCGCACGACGTGCAGCTCTACCGCGTCGCCCCGCTCGCCTGACGCCCCCCCGACGCATTCCACCGCGCCCCGGTTGCACCCGCGACCGGGGCGCGTTTGTTTCCGGCCGCCGACGCTCCCGAAAAAAGCTTGGGACGGCGGCGCGCCCCGTTAGCCTTTCGTTCAGGAAGCCCCCACCGCCCCCAAAGGAAAACTTCCCCCCGCTTTCCCCAAAACCACGCAGTGCGACCGCGACGCCGCGGCCCTCCACCGCGCGCCACGCCTGCCCCTCACGCCCCATGAAAAACCACCCGCCCCAAGACATCCGCAACTTCGCCGTGGTCGGCCACGCCTCCTGCGGCAAAACCATGCTCTGCGAAGCCATGCTCGCCGCCAGCGGCCGTATCGGACGCATGGGCACCATCGCCGACGGTTCCACCGTCAGCGACTACCACCCGAGCGAAAAAGCCCACAAGATCTCCGTCCAGGCCTCCCTGCTCTCCACCGAGTGGCTCGACCGGAAATTCAACATCGTCGACACGCCCGGCTACGCCGACTTCATCAGCGAGGCGCTCGGCGCGCTGCGCGTCGGCGACTTCGCCCTCGTGGTCGTCAACGCCGC
>MWDT01000206.1 GCA_002070825.1 Verrucomicrobia bacterium ADurb.Bin122 | reverse complement strand
GCTCGATCTCCAGGGCCGCGCCGTCAACCAGGGCATTTCCGTTTACGGCAACAAGGGCTCGACCGACCAGCACGCTTACGTGCAGCAGCTCCGCGAGGGCGTGAACAACTTCTTCGTCACCTTCATCGAAGTGCTCCGCGACCGCGAAGGCGCGAGCATGGAGGTCGAGGCCGGCGGCATCACCACTGGCGACTATCTCCAGGGCTTCTTCCTCGGCACGCGCGACGCGCTCTCCGAGAAAAACCGCCACTCGCTCACGATCACGGTCAACGACATCTCGCCGCGCACGCTGGGCATGCTGATCGCCCTCTACGAGCGCGCCGTCGGTCTGTATGCCACGCTCGTCGGCATCAACGCCTACCACCAGCCCGGCGTCGAAGCCGGCAAGAAGGCCGCGGGCGGCGTGATCGCGCTGCGCCTCAAGCTCGTCGAGACGCTCAAGGCCGCCGCGGGCCAGGCGTTCACCGCCGAGGCGCTCGCCGCCAAGGCTGGTGCGCCGGACAAGGCCGAGCTCGCCTTCAAGGTGCTCGAACATCTCGCAGCCAACGCCGGCACGGGCGTCGTCAAGACGGTCAAGACGCCCTGGTTCGAGTCCACCTATAGCTACCGCGCCTGATCGGCGGAGTATCGCTTTGCAGCCCGGCCGGAGTGATCCGTCCGGGCTTTTTTGTAACTGGGGCGCGGCTGCGGCGTCTTCTTCCCTGTTCATCCGCTTCCTTAAGCAGCCACGTTTATGTCGACCACCGCACCCGCAAAACCATCGTCTTCTCTCGTCCAGAAAATCGCTACGCCGCTGACAATCGTCACGTTTGCGATCTCCGGGATCACCGGGCTGGCCCTTTTCTTCGAGTTCCGCTCACGCTCGATTACCGTGATCCACGAGTGGCTGAGCGTGCTCTTCGTGGTCGCCTCAGCGCTCCACTGTGTGCGCAACTGGCGCCCGCTTTTGCACCAGATGAAACGCGCCGTCGTCTGGGGACCGGTACTCGCGGTCACGGTGTTCCTGCTCCTGTTGGTGTGGATGGGTCCGCCGCGCTCGGAGCATATCCGGCACGGGCATGGCCCGATGCCGGTGGAGTCGGGTCCCGCGCCCGCCGGCCAGGCAAAATGAAAAAAGGGCGCCGTTTCGGGCGCCCTTTTTGTCGTCGGGAAAACGATGCTCAGGCGTCGCGCGAGAGCTCTTCGGAGCGCGCGGTGGCGGCGAGCACGGTGTCGCGAATCATGGCGCGGAATTGGTGCGCCTCCATGCGCTTGAGACCGGCGTAGGTCGTGCCGTTGGGCGAGGTGACCTGGTTGCGCAGTTCCTCGGGCTCGACGTTGGCCTGCTGCACCATGAGTTTGGCGGAGCCGAGGATCGTCTCGACGGCGAGGCGGTAGGCGTCGGCGCGGGGCAATCCGGCGGCTTCGCCGGCATCGCGCAGGGCGGCGGCAAATTCAAACACGTAGGCCGGGCCGCTGCCGCTCAGGCCGGTGACGGCGTCGAGCAGGTTTTCGGAGGTCGGGACGAGTTTGCCGAGGGAGCCGAGGATCGACTCGACGATCTTGCGGTCGTCGGCTGCGAGATCGTTCCGGGGGCTCCATGCGGTGATGCCGGCGCCGATCTGGCCCGGAGTGTTGGGCATGGCGCGGACGAGATTGCGGGCGCGCGGGAAGGTCTGCGCGAGGCGCGCGAGGCGTTTGCCGGCGAGGATGGAGAGCACGAGTTTGCCGGCGGTCAGCTCGGCGAGGCGGGCGTCGAGCCCGGCCAGTTGCTGGGGCTTGCAGGCCAGCACGACGGCGTCGGCGCCGGAGAGCAGCGCTTCGAGGCTGGTGGCGGCGGTGACGCCGGTGGCGGCGGCGAGTTTGGCGGCGGTATCGTCGTCGCCGCCGATGCAGGCGATGTCGGCGGGGCGGGCGTTGCCCGAATTAATGAGGCCGCCGACAATGGCGGAGGCCATGCGTCCGGCACCGATGAAAGCGATTTTCTTCATACAGGGTGAAATGAGAGGCTGTGGGGCGGCGGACGGAAGCTTAAATCATGTCCTCCGTGCTGGCGGTCGGCGCGGGATCGGCGGGCCGGTTCTTGATGGCGGCGAATTTCCGCAGGTATTTTAAGGCGATTTCCAGCTCGTGGGGCAGGGGCGACTCGATGGTGAACGGCTCGCGCGTGTCCGGGTGTTTGAGGGTAAATGCACTGGCGTGCAGCGCGAGGCGGGCGATGAGCGGTTTCTCGTCGCCCTGGCCTTTGTAGCCGCGCTTCAGTTGCGAGAGGCGCAGCTCGATGCGCGGGTCGCCGTAGAGCGCGTCGTGGAGCACGGGGGCGCCGGCGGCGGCGAGGTGCAGCCGGATCTGGTGGGGCCGTGCGGTGAGCGGGCGGCACTCGATCCACGCGAAGCCGCGGAAGCGCTCCAGCGTGCGAAACTCGGTCGCGCAGGCCTTGGCGGCGCGGTCGCGTTTGCTGCACACGCGCATGCAGCCGGGGCGGTCGGCATCTTCGGCCAGCGGATGATCGACGATAAAGGTGTCGGGCAACAGGCCGTCGTCGGCGCGGACGGTCGCCTTGGCCGTGAGCGTTTTCCCAGGCGGGAGCAGGGCGACGAGCGCGTGGTACACGCAGACGGCGGTTTTCCCCTGAAACTGGCCGCTGAGGTAGTCGAGCGCGGGCTTGGTCTTGGCGCAGAGGAGCACGCCGCTCGCGTCGGTGTCGAGGCGGTGGACGTTGGCGATGCCGGCGCCGAGCTCGGCCTGCACGCGCGGCATGAGGGCGGCGGCGCGGGAGGCGTTTCCACGCTCGGGCGAGACGGGCACGCCGTGGGGCTTGTCGAATGCGAGCATCGTGTCGTCTTGAAACAGAATCTGCGGGAGCGCCATGTGGGTGCCACTGAACGCGGGCCGGAGGCGTCTTTCGAGAGCGTTTTTCAAAACGATGTCTGTTTCCCTCCGTGGGGAAAATAACCTTGGCCTGCGGGGCGGCTGCGGTCTCTTTTCCGGGTATGAAGATCACCGGACTTGCTGTGGTGCCCCCGCCGACCGCTGCCGACCTGCCGAAGGTCACTCCCGAGCTGCTCGCCTCCGTGCTCGCCCGCTACTCGCGCAGCAACGACGGACTCGATTTCCTGCTGTCCAAGGTCGATCTCGCGCACCCCGACGAATCGATCGACCGCATCCTCAAGTTCGTCGATTACGGGCATGCCTCCATCGGTGGTCTCACCGGCGGACTGGCCATCGCGCTCGATGGCGTCTCGATGTGGCTCGCGTACAAACTTTTTGACATCTCGCAGATGGCCGACGGCCAGGAGTCGAGCACGCGGTACATCGGGATGGATGTGGCCAACCTGTCCACGCCGGCGGAGCTCGGCATCCCCGAGGAGTTGGCGCCGCAGTGGATCGACGTGATGGCGCGCGCGTTTGCCGCCTACCATGCCGAGTACGCGCGGCTCGATGCGCTCGCGCAGGCCGAGCCCGCCCGCGTGCGCGTGCCGGTTGACGCCAAGCCGGCGGTGGTCACGCGGCTGCGGAAAAACTACGCCCTGGATCGTGCGCGCTATTTCGTCCCGTTTGCCACGCGCACCAACGTCGCCCTCGTGCAGTCGGCCCGCATGTGGGCGCAGACGGTGAAACAACTCGACTCGCTCCCGCAGCACGAGGCCAAGGAGGCCGCGCGGCAGTTGCGCACGGAGCTCGCCAAGATGGCGCCGCGCCTGATGCGGCATAGCGTCGCGGAGCCGTCGTGCGAAGTGCAGGCGAAGCAGGAGCTCGCCACCAGCGTCCGGCTTGGGCTGGAGCGCCTTTCGATCAACGGCCTCGCCGACCAGGTGTGGGTCAAAGTGGACCGCGAGACGCCGCCGTGGCTGGCCGAGGAGCAGCCGGTGGCCGAGGCGCTGCGCCATCGCGCCAACCGCTATGGAATGTGTGGCACGGCAATCCGCCGCCAGCGCGTCACCTTCGCTTGGAATAATGTCTCGATCGCCGAGCTGCGCGATTTGAACCGCCATCGCACGGGGCACCGTTACACGCCGCTCATCCAGGCGGGCTTCTATCTGCCGCCGGAGATCGACCGCGCCGCGCATGCGCAGTTGCTGGCCGATCAGGCGGCGCTCACGCGCGAGCTGATGCGGCGCGAGTCGCCTGCGTACTTGTATACGCTACTGCTGGGTGCGCAGACGCCCTTCGAGCACAGCACGCATGGCGACAAGTTCGTTTACGAGGCCGAGCTGCGCACCGGGATGGGCGCGCACTACCGCTACGCCGAGCACCTGAGCGCGGCGTTGCGCGAGTATTTTAAACAGGTCCCCGAGGCGAAGGCGTGGGTGGTCGAGGGCACAGCGGAGCCGGAGTGAGGTGCGGCCCGGTGCTGCTGCCATGTCCATGCCGCAAGCTCAGATGCGTTTCCTTTGCTTGACGTAATTGATTTGCTGTTTCCCCGGTGGGAGCTTTTTTGAGCGCCTCAGCCACCATGTCGTTACCCCGAACCCTCGCCGTTTTTTCCGGGTTGGCGTGTGCGCTCGCGGCCTCGCCGACGACGCCGCTCGATCCAGCCCGCCAGGCTCCGGCCCTGTCGCCCTCCTCGACGACGGTGCAGCGTCGTGTGCCGAGTCGGACATTGGGCACGCAGGTGCGATGGGGGCAGGGGCCCGCACGGCGGGCGACGAAGTTTCAGGCCGCGCTGGGTGAAGCGCGCACGGCGAGCGTAGAGCGTGCGCAGGCGTACCGACGTGCGGTGCGCATGGAGACGTGCAACCAGTTTGTGCCTGCGGCGACGCGTCCTTGCGGTACGGTTCGCGCCGGCAGCGGCGCCAAACGCTAAACCCTGCGACCATGACGAGTTTTCGCGTTTTGCAGTTCAACA
>MWDT01000205.1 GCA_002070825.1 Verrucomicrobia bacterium ADurb.Bin122 | reverse complement strand
CGTCATCTTGCGGGTGACGGGCACGCTGCCGAAGAAGTAGTCGGCGTGCGTGGTGCCGAAGATCGGAATCTCGCGCCCGGCTTGGGCAAACGCCGTGGCGTGCGAAGAGTGCGTGTGCACGACGCCTCCGATCTCGGGAAACGCGATGAAGAGCCGGCGGTGCGTGGGCGTGTCGGACGACGGGCGCATCGTGCCCTCGACGACTTTCCCTTCGAGGTCCACGAGGACCATGTCGGCGGGCTTGAGTGCGGCGTAGTCCACGCCGCTCGGCTTGATGGCGAAGATGCCCTTGGCGCGATCGATGGCCGAGGCGTTGCCGAAGGTGAGATTGATGAGCCCGTGGCGGGGCAGAGCGAGGTTGGCCTCGTAGGCCTCTTGTTTCAGATCTTCCAACATGGGGTGGCGAAAGGGTGGAATAATGGTGAACCGCTGGGAATGTTTTTCCCAGCGGTCGGGCCTTCCAACAGTAGAACCGACGCGCTCAGGCGCGGAAGCCCTGCGAGAGGTGGTAGTAAACCTCGTTGTTGCGGAGGTTCTGCTTGAACTCGCCGAGCTTCGTGTCGGCGTCGATCGTGACGAGCTCGATGCCCGCGATGGTCGCGAAGTCTTCGAGCATCTCGGTGGTGACGTCGTAGCTGTAGCTCGTGTGGTGGGCACCACCGGCGAGAATCCAGCAGGCGCACGCGGTCTTGAAGTCCGGGCGGCACTCCCAGACGGCGCGGGCGACGGGCAGGTTGGGGAGCTTCGGCGGCTTGATGGCGTCGACTTCGTTGACGATCAGGCGGAATCGGTTGCCGAGGTCGATGAGCGAGGCCGCGCGGGCGGCGCCAGCTTTGGCGTCGAACACGAGGCGGACCGGGTCGTCCTTGCCACCGATGCCGAGCGGATGGATTTCGAGCGTGGGCTTGGCTGCGGCGATGGTCGGGCAGACTTCGAGCATGTGCGAGCCGAGCACCTGGTGGCCCTTGGGCGAGAGGTGGTAGGTGTAGTCCTCCATGAACGAGGTGCCCTTCGGGAGACCTTCGCCCATGACCTTCATCGCGCGCAGCAGGGCGGCGGTTTTCCAGTCGCCCTCGGCGCCGAAGCCGTAGCCGTCGGCCATGAGGTTTTGCACGGCGAGGCCGGGGAGCTGGCGCAGGCCGACGAGATCTTCAAACGTGGTCGTGAAACCCTTGAAGCCGCCCTCGTCGAGGAAGGCGCGCATGCCGAGCTCGATGCGGGCGCCGTAGCGCAGCGCGTCGTGCTCCTTGCCGCCTTTACGCAGTGCGGGGGCGAGCGTGAAGCGTTTGGCGTAGTCGGCGACGAGCGCGTCGATCGCCTTGTCGGTGACGGCGTCGATCTTGGCCACGAGGTAGCCGATGCCGTAGCCGTTGGTCGAGAAACCGAATTTCATCTCGGTGGCGACCTTGTCGCCCTCGGTGACGGCGACCTGGCGCATGTTGTCGCCGAAGCGGGCGAACTTGGCGCCCTGCCAGTCCTGCCAGGCGCGCGCGGCGCGCATCCAGGCGCCGATGCGGTCCTGCACCTCGGGATCGCTCCAGTGGCCGACGACGACCTTGCGGCCGAGGCGCATGCGCGTGTGGATAAATCCGGCCTCGCGGTCGCCGTGGGCGGCCTGGTTGAGGTTCATGAAGTCCATGTCGATCTCGCCCCAGGGCAGATCGCGGTTGAACTGGGTGTGCAGGTGGAGGAACGGCTTCTTGAGGATCGAGAGGCCGCGGATCCACATCTTGGACGGGGAGAACGTGTGCATCCACAGCACGAGGCCGGCGCACGTCGCGGAGGAGTTGGCTTCTTCGCAGACCTTCAGGATTTCGTCGGGCGTGGTGGCGAGCGTCTTGAAGACGATCTTGTACGGGATGCGCTTCGATGTGGAGAGCGCCTCGGCGATCTTGGCCGAGTTGTCGGCCACTTGTTTGAGCGGGCCCGGACCGTAGAGGTGCTGCGAGCCGGTGACGAACCAGATTTCAGAGGAGGGGAGGAGTTTCATAAATAATGGGAAAACGGGCTTAGTTTTGGGCGTCCTTGATCGTGAGCAGTTGCTTCATCACGGGCCCGAGATCGGCGGACTTGTTGAGGCCGCCGAAGGAGTCGTGGAGCTGCCGGTAGAGCGCGTAGAGCTGGTCGTAGACCTTCTGGTTTTTCGCGATCGGGCGGTACTGCTTCTTTTCGAGGCGCGTCATCTTGCGCTGCGCGGTCGGGAAATCCTTGTGCGCGCCGGCGAGCACGGCGGCCGAGACGGCCGAGCCGAGTGCGCAGGCCTGCGAGGAGCCGGCGACGAGCATCGTGCAACCGGTGACGTCGGCGTAAATCTGCATGAGCATCGGATCTTTCCGGGCGATGCCGCCGGCGCAGACGATGCGGTCGATCGGCACGCCGTACTCGCGGATGCGCTCGATGATGGCGCGCGCGCCGAAGGCGGTCGCCTCGATGAGCGCGCGGTACACTTCGGCCTGCGTGGTGTGCAGCGTCTGGCCGAGGAGCAGGCCGGTGAGGCGCTGGTCGACGAGGATGGTGCGGTTGCCATTGTTCCAGTCGAGGGCGAGCAGGCCGCTCTGGCCGGGCTTCTGGCCGGCGACTTCGGCGCCGAGTTTGCCGTGCGTGGCGCCGTCGCCCTGGCAGACGACCTCGACCCACCATTTGAAGATGTCGCCGACGGCGGACTGGCCGGCCTCGATGCCGTAAAACTCGGGGAGGATGGCGCCCTTGACGATGCCGCAGATGCCGGGGATGTCGGGCACGGATTTCTTGGCGGAGACGACGCCGCAGTCGCAGGTCGAGGTGCCGATGACCTTGACGAGCGTGCCCTCGTTGACGCCGCAGCCGATGGCGCCGTAGTGCACGTCGAATTCGCCGATGGCGATGGGGATGCCGGCGGGCAGGCCGAGTTTCTTGGCCCATTCCGGGCAAAGTTCACCGGCGGCGGTGCGGGCATCGTGGGCCTCGGTGTAGAGGCGGTCGCGCAGGTCGGCGAGGGCGGGATCGAGGAGTGCGAGGAATTCCTTGTCGGGCAGGCCGCCCCATTCGGCGCAGTACATGGCCTTGTGGCCGGCGGCGCACACGCCGCGTTTCACCTGAAGCGGATCGGTCACGCCGGCGAGCACGGCCGGGACCCAGTCGCAGAGCTCCACCCAGGAATAGGCGGCTTCGAAGACCTTCGGAGCGACGTTACGGCAGTGCCAGAGCTTCGACCACCACCACTCGGATGAGTAGGTGTTGCCACACTTGGCGATGAACTGCGGGCGGTGCGCGGCGGCGAGCTCGGTGATCTTGGCGGCTTCGCGCCAGCTCGTGTGGTCTTTCCAGAGCCAGCACTGGGCGGCGAGGTTCTTGGCCCACTTCTTATTCAGAGCGAGCGGGACGTTGTGCTTATCGACCGGGATCGGGCTGGACCCGGTGGTGTCGACGCCGATGCCGACGACGGCGGCGGCGGAAAAGCCTTTGACCTTCTTCGCTTGGGCGAGGGCACCCTTCACGCTCTTTTCCAGACCGAAAAGGTAGTCGCCTGGATGCTGGCGGGCGAGGTGGTGATCCTTCGAGTCGAGAAGGATACCCTGCTGGCCGGAGGGGTAGTTGACGACGCAGGAGCCGACCTCCGCGCCATCGGCGCAGTGCACGAGCAGCGCGCGAACCGAGTTTGTGCCGTAATCGATACCGAGGGTGTACATGAGTTTTCTTAGAATGGCCTGCGCGTGGGGCGCGGTCGGTTTAGAAAAGGATATGTGGGAGTATGGGGATGCCGGACTTTCGGCGCGGGGTTGGCTTCCGTAAATCGCTCGGTGGCTTGACAGTCAAGACGCGTGGGGCGCCCCGTGCGTATTCTGGCTGGTCAACTGCCACTCGGATTGTCAGTCAGGCCGCATGCCCCGCGTCACCATGAGCACCTTGGCACGCGAGCTCGGGGTGTCGAAAAACACCGTGTCGCTCGCCCTTCGCCACGACCCGCAGATCCCGGTCGCGACGCGGCAACGCGTGCTGGCGGCGGCGAAGCGGCTGGGCTATGCGCTGCACCCGGTGGTGTCGCATCTGATGGCGCAGTTGCGGCAGAGCCATGCCGGAGCGCCGCGGCACACGCTCGCGTTGCTCAACGCCAACCGCAGCCGCGACGCGTTTCGCACGCATCCGACGGTGCCGGCGTACGTGGAGGGCGTGAAGCGGCGCGCGGCGCTTTTGGGCTACGGCGTGGACAACTTCTGGCTCCACGACCCGGAGCTGGATGGCACGCGGCTCAACCGGATTTTGCGGGCGCGCGGCATCCGCGGCTTGGTCGTGGTGGGCATGATGGACGAAAACCACCTGCCGGAGCGCTTTGTCACGACTTGGAATCAGCATGCGTGCGTGGTCACGGGGCTGCGTACGCACGAGCCTACGCTGTCGTTTTGCTGCGTGGATCACCATGCGCTGGTGATGCAGGCGGTGGAGCATGCGCTCGTGCTGGGTTATAAACGGCCGGGGCTGGTGATCGACGGCCGAATCGACCGGCTCGTCGAAGGGCGTTTCAGCGCGGGCATGTGGGGCGGGCAGCAGGCGCTGCCGCAGGCACAGCGCGTGGAGACGTTTTTCGACCTGGAGGCGGCGCGCGCCGAGCCGAAATTGTTTCACGAGTGGCTGTCGCGCGCGCGGCCCGACGTCGTTTTTACCCTCTACAATGTGGTCAAACGCTGGATCGAATCTGCCGGTCTACGCGTGCCCGACGATATCGGGTTGATCCAGCTTGAGCGCCGCCGCGGCAATCTCGACTGGGCCGGCATGGACCAGCACAACGATCTTACCGGCGAGGCAGCCGTCGACATGCTCGTGGGCATGCTCCACAGCAACGAGCTCGGCCTGCCCGCCCATCCACGCGCCACGCTCATC
>MWDT01000204.1 GCA_002070825.1 Verrucomicrobia bacterium ADurb.Bin122 | reverse complement strand
TTGGTCGAAGACATCACGGGCATCACCGCATCCCGCGAGCGCGAGAGACAGAAAAACGCACTCGCCCAGGAACAGCGCGAAGAGATCCAGCGCCGCCTGGATGAGCAGGCGCGCACCCGAGCGATCGAACGCAACCAGCGCGGAGTCGGAGCGGGCGCCGCGATGCTCTCGCGCCCCGTGAGCGCCGCCCAGCTCATCGCGCCCGCAGCTCCGGCGTCACTGTCCGCGCCTCCCGCGACGGCGCCCGGAGGCCTCAACGCTCGCCCAACGCCTTCGCCGAATTTCAACCGCTCCCCCCTGCTGGGGCGATGATGGCCGACGAACTCGCAACCGCCATACTCACGCGCCTAGGCCAGCTCCAGAGCCGCCGCGCCACGTTTGAAGAGCAGTGGAACTCGATCGATGAATACGTAGCTGGTGCTGCGCGCTTCGGTCGCGAAACCACGCCAGGCGAAAAGCGTGGGCTTAAGATGTTCGAGTCCGCCCCGATCATCGCTGTGAACCGCCTTGCCGCCGCGCTGTCGTCGCTGATGACCCCGCACAACGAGCAGTGGCACCGCCTGGAGATGGAGGGCGAGGACGACCACGCCTCGAAGGTCTACGCCGACGAGGTGACGCGCCGCCTATTCAAGGCTCGCTACGCCCCGACGAGCGGGTTTTCCACCCAGATGCCCGAGTGGTACAAGTCCCTGGCTCGATACGGTACGGCCGTCGGAATGGTGATGGACTACACCGGGATCAAGTACCGGACTCTGTCGCTGGCCACGGTCTACATCGACGAGAATTTCCAAGGCGAAGTCGATACCGTATATCGTCGCTACGCCCTCGACGCTCGCCAGGCGCTGCAGCAGTTCGGCGATCGCGCACCAGAGAAGATCCGCGCCGCCGTGGAGGCCGGGAAGGACGACAAGTTCTGGTTCGTCCAGCGCGTGAGCCCGAATACCGATCGCGACCCCGGGCGACGCGATGCGAAGGGCATGGCGTTTTCGTCGGTGGATATTTGCGAGGACACCAAGGACGTGGTGTACGAGGGCGGATACCGCTCGTTCCCGTTTTTCGTCGCGCGGTTCTCCGTCTCGGACGGCGACATCTATGCCTACTCGCCCCTGATGGAGATTTTGCCGACAGTCAAACTCGCCAACTCGATGAAGAAGACGACCCTGCGCGCTGGCCACATGGCGACGGATTCGCCGCTCCTGACGGCCAACGACGGCGCGCTCCAGCCATTCCAGCTGGTCCCTGGCGCTCTGATTCGCGGCGGAATGGTCGACGGGAAGCAAAATGTTGCCCCGCTCTACACCGGCAAGAATGTTCCGTTTTCCCTGGAGTTGATGGACCGCGAGCGCCGCACGATCAACGACGCGATGTTCGTTTCCCTGTTCGAGATTCTGGCCGAAGACCGCCGCCAAATGACAGCCCAGGAAGTCCTGCAGCGCGCCCAGGAGAAGGGCCAACTGCTTGGCCCCGTGGCATCAGGCATCGAGCCGGCGCTCGGCATGATGATCGAGCGCGAAATGGACATCCTGGCCGCAGCCGGAGCGCTCCCGCAGGAGCCGGATTCCGTCCGCGAGGCTGGCGGCTACTACCGCGTCCGCTACACCTCGCCGATCACGCGCGCGCAGAAGGCGGGCGAAGGCGTCGCCGTGATGCGGATGATCGAATCGACAGCGGCAATCGCACAGTTTGATCCTACCGCGCCCAAGCGCGTCAAGTGGGATGTGGCGCTTCAGGTCTTGGCGGACGCCCAAGGCCTGCCGTCCAAGGTGCTGCGGTCGGACGAGGAGATGCGCTCCATCGAGGCGCAGGATGCCGAGGCCGCAGAGGCGCAAGCGATGCTCCAGGCGGTCCCCGTGGCCGCGCAGTCCGCAAAGTACCTCGCCGAGGCGCAAGCGCTGGCCGGATCGCCTGGAGGCAGTTCGTTCTGATGTTCGATGGAGACGAAACTGAGCTCGCCCGGCGCGAGCAGCAGGAGCGATCCGCGATCCGCGAAGCGTTTCGCACAACCTTTTTCTCCCCCGGCCCCGCGTCGGAAATCGTCCGCAGGCACTTGGCGCGGTTCTGTTGCGCCGATGGGTCCACGGTTCGAATTTCTCCAATGTCTGGCACGATTGACCCCCTCGCCACCGTGATGGCAGAGGGGCGGCGCGAGGTGTGGCTTGCGATCCACGCAGACGCCGGAATTGATCCGATCACGGGAAAACCAAAGGAATAGACCATGGCCGACACAACCGGATCCGCCGCCCTTCTGGGTGCGGGCAACCCTGGCGACCCCAACGCGGGCGCAGGCCAACCCGGAGCCTCCGCTCCGCAACCAAAGCCAGCTCCTGGCGGCTCCTGGCTTGACGGGATCGAAGACCCGGACGTGAAGACGTGGGCCACAAAGAAGGAGTGGAAATCCCCTGCCGACGCCCTTCTTTCCCACCGGGAGCTCGAAAAGCGGTTCAGCGGCGAGAAGGTCGTGGTACCGAAGGGCGAAGATGACGCCATCGGCTGGGAGGCATACTTCAAGGCTGGCGGTCGCCCCGACACCCCCGAGGGCTACGAGCTGGACAAACTCGAAGGCATCGACCCCGAGAACGCCAAGGCCGTGGCCGCAAAGTTCCACGAGCTTGGCTTGCCTGCCATGAGCGGGAAGAAGCTGGCCGGGTGGCTCGAAGAGCAGCGGGCCCAGCGCGCAGCCCGCGAAGACGAGGACTTCCGCCAGCGCTCCGCCGCCGAACTCGCTGACGTTCGCCGCGAGTGGGGCGGAGCGTACAAGGCCAAGGAAGAGGCTGCAAGGCGCGGCGCGATGCTGATGGGGTTCGACGCACCTACCCTTGAAAGGATTGAGCGCGTCGTCGGAACCAAGACGATGATGGAGCGGTTCGCGGAGCTTGGGCAGAAGATCGGCGAGGCCCCCGCGCGAGGAGTCCAGCAGGGCGGGGCATCGGCCTACATGACGCCAGCCGACGCCGACGCAAAGATGAACGAACTGCAGACCGATGCCGCCTGGGTGAAGCGGTTCACCGATGGCGGAGCCAAGGAGCGCGCCGAATTCGACCGCCTTCTGAAGATTTCGGTGTCCGGTGGATAAGTCGCTTGCAGAAATCCGCTTGGAATGCTTACGTTTAGCCTATCGCGCCGACCAGGTCCCTGACCAAAACGTCGCGAGAGCGGAAAAGCTATTCGAATGGGTGACGGTAAAGGGCAAACCGGAAACGGACCCACCAAAAACGCCGAAGCCCAAGAGCTGATCCGCTAGAAATACGGTCCCGACAGCGTCGGAGAAGCCTCAGCCAATGACCACAAATCAAAGGAGGGGGCTATCATGCCCGACGCAATCGAACTGCGGACAAAGCAGTACAACAAGATCCTGGAGCTGGTCGCACAGCAGACGCGCTCCAAGCTGATCGACAAGGTCGAGACCGGATCCCACACCGGCACCAGCGTTTCCGTGTGCGACAAGCTCGACGAGTTCGAAATGGACCCGGTGACCGCCGTTGGCGCGCCGATCATCCATTCCGCGCAGAACTACGAACGTCGCTGGGTTCGCCCCGTGAACTTCTACAAAGCCTTCCTGCGGGACACCTTCACGCAGCTCGAGTCGGAGATCGACCCGCAAGCGAAGCTCATGGCCGCGTCCATCGCCGCCATCAATCGCGCCCAGGATGACCGGATTCTCGCCGCGTTCTTCGGTGACGCGATCACCGGAGCCGACGGCACCACCACGACCACCTGGGCATCGGAAGGCTCCAGCTCGGTAGTCCCCGTGGAGGAAGGCGGCGGCGGATCGGCCGTCGGGCTGAATGTCGCCAAGCTCAAGGCTGCGCTCGAAATCCTCATGAGCAACGACGTCGACATCGAGTCGGAGCAGATCTACATCGGCTACAACGCCAAGGCTCACGGCGACCTGCTCGCCGAGGCTCAGATCATCTCTCTCGACTACAACGAAAAGCCCGTGCTGAAGGACGGCCGAATCATGTCGTTCCTCGGCATGAACTTTGTCCACACCCAGCGTGTCACCAGGGACAGCAACGGCTACTACCGCCTGCCTGTGTGGACCAAGAAGGCCATGCACTTCGGAACCTGGAAGGCTCCGCGCGGCGATATCTCGCAGCGCAAGGACATCCAGGGCCTCCCGTGGCAGGTCTACCTGGACGGGTCGTTCAACGCCACCCGCGTGGACGCCGAGCGCCTCGTGGAAATCAAGATCACCGCGTCCTAATGGGGGAGCAAAATGGCAGTCGTCAACATCAATAGCACCGACGTTGCGGCCATCCTGGCATCGGGCGCCACGCTCGTCGCGCCGGGTCATGCCGTCCATGTGTTCGTCGGAACCGTCGAGTCGGCCAGCGGGGATTCCACCGGATCCACCTACCGCCTTGCCACGGTCCCGTCGAACTTCATTCCGACCAAGCTCGATCTCGCCTGGGACGCCCTTGGCGGGACGTGCGCGGCGGATGTCGGGGTCTACGAGTCCTCGACCGGCGCGGTCATCGACGCCGACGAGTTCGCTTCGGCGGTCTCGCTGGCCAGCGCGGGCGCCTGGACGAGCGAGCTGGAAGAGGCAGGAGCCGCCGACATCGCCAAGATCGGACAGCCGATGTGGGAGCGTATGGGCCTGACCGCCCAGCCCGTCCCCGGCAAGTCTTACGACATCGTTGCTACCCTCACCGCAGATTCGGCGGCGGCGGGGACTCTGGCGATGCGCTTGACCGGCTACTACGCCAACTGATACACCGGGGGAGGACATCACTCCCCCTTCTTTTCGGAGGGCTTCAAATGGCGTACACGTACATCGGCATCGACCCGTCCAAGGGTGCGGAAGACATCACGGTCGATTCTTCGACCACCAGCAAGGCGATCGAACTTTGCGTTGACACCG